>JBKBXK010000128.1:0-6202 GCA_046314095.1 Thermaurantiacus sp.
AGATGCGGCGCACCGTCATCAAGCTCGACAAGGCTGCGAGCGACTGGGAGGACAAGGCCGAGCTTGCGCTGTCGAAAGGGCGTGAGGATCTCGCCCGGGCCGCGCTTGTCGAGAAGCAGCGGGCGCAAGGCGCGGCCGCGCAGCTTCGCGACGAGGTAGGCATGCTCGAGGAGCAGCTCGCGGGGTATGAGGAAGACATTGCGAAGCTTGAGGCAAAGCTGACCGAGGCCCGCGCGCGGCAGTCGGCGTTGCTGTCGCGGCTGGAGACGGCCGAGAAGCGTGCCAAGGCCCGCGCCATGACCCGCGGCGAACGGGTGGAAGACGCCTTTTCGCGGTTCGAGGTGATCGAGCGGCGCGTCGACATGGCCGAGGGCCGGGTCGAAGCATGGGATCTGAACGACAAGGGCCGCAGCCTCGACGATGAGTTCGCGGACCTTCGCGCGTCCGACGCCGTCGCTGCCGAGCTCGAGGCGCTGAAGGCCCGCATCGGCAAGAAGGAGATCTGAGCCATGGAAGACGTGCTCGTTCCGATCTTCGTTGTCGGTTTGCTCTTTATCGGGCTGCCCTGGCTTATCTTTCACTATATGACGAAGTGGAAGCAGGCCTCTTCGCTGACCGTGGAGGACGAGAACCTGCTCGACGAGATGCACGAAATGGCGCTGAAGCTTGAGGAGCGGATGCGCACCATCGAGCGGCTCGTGGAGGCGGACAGGGCCGAACGGGAAGAGGCGCTGCCTGCGCCGGGCCGGCCGACCCCCGCCATCACCGACGCCAGCGTCGAGCGGCTGGAGCTCCGCACACGCCAGGAAAGGATCTGAGACATGGCACGCCGGACAAAATTCTATCTCGACAAGCGCAACGGCAAATTCCTCGGCGTCTGCTCAGGCGTGGGGGACTATGTCGGCATTGACCCGCTGTGGGTGCGCGTGCTCACCGTACTTGGTGTGTTTGCAACCGGCTGGCTCATCCTGGTCTATTTTGCAATCGGCTTCCTGGCCGAGCCGAAGCCCGCCCAACTCTATGATTCGATGGATGCTGATCCGGAAGAGCGGCGTTTCTGGCAGAAGACCCGGATGAGTCCCCGGCGTTCGATGCGTGAGGTGCGCTCCAGCTTCCGGGACATCGACCGGAGACTGGCCTCGATCGAGGCGCAATACACCAGCGGCAGCCATCGTCTCGCCCGCGAGATCGACGCGCTGAAGCACCAGTAAAGCAGGCTGCAAGGGGGTAGAGGCGTGGGCAATATCGGTGTGTTCATTCCCATTCTCGCGCTGCTCATCCCGATTGTCGCCATCGTGATGGTGAACTGGCGGAAGGTGCAGCTGAAGCGGATGGAGCTGGACGAACAGGGCCTCGGGCAGATGAGCGCTGCGTCTGCTGAGCGGATACGGGCGCTGGAGGAGCGGGTGGCTGTCCTTGAGAAACTGGCGACCGACCCTGCCAACCGCCTCGCGCATGAAATCAACAGGCTGAAGGATGATCGAGATGAGCATCGCTGAGTTTTTTGTCCAACCCGGAGTCGTCGTCGTCGCGGTTGCCGGGTGTGTTGCCTGGGTGGTCACCACCTGGTTGCGCGTGCGCCACGGCTATCCGCTGGAAGGAAGCTGGGGACAGGAGCTGAAGCCCGTCAACAACAGCGAGGCCATTGAGCGGGTGAAGCTGCTGACACAGGAGAATGCCCAGCTGATGGCCGAAGTGGGCGCGCTGAAGGATCGGGTGGCCACGCTTGAGCGGATCGCGACCGACAGCGGCACGCGGCTGGCGACTGAAATCGACAATCTGCGGCACTGAAGCAGTCCCGCATTGCAGGATGGAGGTTGGCATGGGGTTGTGGGAAGGCATCGTCGTCATCGTCACCATTGTGGCGATTGCCGGAGTGATCGAGCACTGGATGAAGCAGAAGCGGTTGATTGCGCAGGCGCAGGCTGAGCAGGCCCGGCTGGCCGCACCCGGCATGGCCGATCAGGTGCCGCACCTGCTCGCCGAGGTGGACCGGCTGAAGGACCGGGTTGCGGTTCTGGAAAAGGTCGTGACCGATCCGTCGCACCGGCTGGCTGCCGAGATCGACAGCCTGCGCCTGATCGAGCAGCGAGAGGAGCGGCCCGCGGCCTGATGGGGGCTTGCGCGGCGCCCGCCAGCGCTGCCAGTGGAGCCCATGACGCTCGATGACTTCCGCGCCGAATGGGAGGCCGCAATCGACATGGAGGATCGATACCGGGCGCTGATCGCGCTCGGGGCGAGCCTTCCTCCGATGGACAAGGCGCTGAAAACCGATGCCACGCGGGTTCCCGGCTGCTCGGCCAACGTATGGGTATATCCCATCTCCGCGAAAGACCGGCTCCACTTTCAGGCGGATAGCGACGCGGCCATCACCAAAGGCGTGGTCGCGCTCATCGTCGCACTGGCCGATGGCAAGCCAGCCGCGGATGTTCTCGCAACGGACTTCGAGGGGGAGGTGGAGCGGCTCGGGTTGCGCTCTCATCTCTCGTCCAACCGCACCCAGGGCCTGCCGAACATGATTGCGCGCGTGCGGGAGGCTGCGACGCGGCTGGCCACAACCGCATGACCGAGCCGGACCCGGAGGCCGAGGACCGGGCAAGGCGATTCGTCGACCGCTTCATGACCGCGGTTCCCCATCTTGCCGCGCTCGGCATCCGGTATCGCGGGCATGGAGATCGGTGGGCGGAACTGGAACTGCCATACGCTGCGCACCTCGTCGCCTATCCCGAAACCGGCATCATTGCGTCGGGTGCGATTTTTTCGCTGATGGATTCCGCGTCAGGCTTTTCGGTCTTCGCATCGCTTGGCCGCCTGAGCCCGCATGCGACGCTGGATCTCCGTTGCGACTATCTGCGCCCGGCCACGCCCGGCCAGACGGTCGTCGGCCGCGCGGAATGTTTCAAGATGACCCGCCAGGTGGCTTTTGTGCGGGGCATCGCCCACGATGGAGACCCGGGGCGCCCGGTGGCGCATGTCTCGGGGACCTTCATGTTCACAAGCCTGCCGTGAATCTGGAGGCGCCGCCCTATGCCAGGCTGCTTGGCTTGGCCGAAGGCGAAGGCAATGTGCTTCTGATGCCCTTCGCCACGCATCTGATCGGCGCACCCGGGCGGCTTCACGGCGGGGCGATTGCAGGCCTCCTCGAACTCGCTGCGCATCGCGCGCTTCTGCGCGAAGTGGGGCGTGGCACCCAGTTGAAGCAGATCAACATCACCGTCGATTTTCTGCGTGAGGGGCGCCTCGAAGACACGCAGGCCGAGGGCCGAATCCTGAAACTCGGGCGGCGCGTCGCCAATCTCCATGCAGAGGCCTGGCAGGGCGACCGCAGCCGGCCGATTGCCGCTGCGCGCATGAACATCCTCGTTGTGCGGGCCAGCGCCGGCGACTGAGCCTTGCCTTGTGATGCGGGGCTTCCCGTCATAAATCCGTCATATGTCAGGGTCCCGGTCGAGCATCGAAATCGAGCTGAAGGCTGCTGTTCCCGCGCGCGAGCGGGCGCGACTGGCGCGTGCCCTCGATGCGCGCTGCGGCAGCCAAGGCCGCAAGGACCGACTGCGGACGATCTATTTCGACACGGCGGATCAGCGCCTTGCGCAGGCTGGCGTCGCGTTTCGCATGCGCCGCAGCGCGGCGGGCTGGCGCCTGACGGTGAAGGCGGACCGCTCCACCAGCGGCGGAGTCCAGCGCGCGCGCGAGGTAGAAGCGACTGTCCGGCGGCCGCAGCCGGATCCTGGCCGCATCCCCGATCGGGCCATGCGGGAGCGTTTGCGCACATTGCTGGGCGATGACGCTCTGCGCCCGCTATTCGAAACGCGCGTGACCCGCACGACATGGCGCCTCGCGGGTGCCCATGGAGTGACGGAAGTGGCGCTGGACCTCGGCACCATCCAGTCCGACGGGCGCCGGAAACCAATCTCGGAAGTCGAAATCGAACTCGTGGCCGGTGCTCCCGACGAGCTGTTCCGCGTTGCCGAAGACCTTCTCGGCAATCGGCCGGCCGATCTCTCAATTCCCAGCAAGGCCGACCGCGGCATTGCCCTGGCCACACAGGACGAGAGCATAGACGCGCCGCCACTTCTTCCGCCGCCCGACCAACTGCAGCCTGCCGAAGCCGAGTTTTCCGCACTGCTCGGGGCGTTGGCGGCACAGATTTCGCGCCGCCTGTTCGAGACGTTCACCGCGGACGACCCGCAAGGCCCGCACCAGCTTCGAGTGGCGCTGCGGCGACTGCGCGCGGCGCTGTGGCTCTATCGGCCGATACTGGATCGGGGCGTGGCTGCGCAGATCGCCACAGACGCACGGCAGCTGGGCCGCATGGTTTCGCCGCTGCGCGATGCCGATGTCCTCGTGGGAGATCTGCTGCTTCCCAGCGTATCAGGCGGCGACGCGCCTCTGGCGGAGGCCCTGACAGACTGGCACCGGCGGGTTCGCAGCCGCGTGCGGGGAAATCTGCGCCGTGCCAAGGCTACCGGCTTCGTGATCCGGTTGAACCGCCTTGTGGCCATCGGCGACTGGAGGCGTCGCGGCCGAAGAGCGGCGCGCATCGGCCAAGGCTTGCCCCACGATATGGTCCGGCCGCGGCTCGACCGGCTGTGGGAGAGGCAGCGCGACGTCGGCGACCGGCTCGCCGGCCTTGATGCCGAGGCCCGGCATGCGTTTCGCAAGCAGATGAAGAAACTGCGCTACGCCATCGAGTTCGGCGTCCCGGCCGATGAGCGCAAGCCGTTCCTGCAGGCCTGCAAGCGGCTGCAGGAAAGTCTCGGCGAGTTGAACGATCAGGTGGCGCTACAATCCTTTGCGCCCGCCCTGCCATCGCCCGAGCTTGCCGCCCGCCTGCAAGCCCGGATGGACGCGCTGCGCGGCGGACAACGTGTTGGCGATCTCGCGCTTGGGCGAGCCTGCCGGCAGTGGCAGGCGCTCGGGCGCCTCAGTCCTCCGTGGCGGGACGAAAGCTCTGGACCGCCGAAACGCCGGGCGGCACGGCATCCGTGAAGAAGCCGGTAATCCCGGCTTCAAGGAACGCGCGTATTTCCGCCTCGGAATCGCCCCGCCCCGCCGGATTCAGGCCTTTGCGCTTGCCTGTCGGCAGAAAGAAGTTCTCGGGTCGGAAGGTCCAGGCATGGACCTCCAGGCCTTCGGCGCGCGCCACGGGCACAAGGCAGGTCGGCTCCTGCAGGCGGCCAAGCCGGTCTGTCGGGATCACCAGCGGCTTCTGGACCCCGATACCGGCGGCATAGCCTGCGATCTCCCGAAGCCCCTCGGGCGTGATCATCTCCGCATAGCTGATGTCGGGCCGGTCGACCGGGCCGCCTCGGGTCGCGATCAACTGGATCAGGCGCAGCTTGGTCAAGTCTTTCAGCCGCTTCAGGTTCTCCACCTCGAAGCTCTGCAGGAAAATCGGGTCGGCGGCGTCGCGATAGCCGCGCCGGTGCAGCACCTCGACCAGCGGCTCCTCCAGCGGCAGGCCGATGCCGCGGAAATAGCTTGGATGCTTGGTTTCAGGGTAGATGCCGATGCGCCGGCCGCGCCGCGCCTCCTCGGCCTGGACCAGATCGATAATCTCGTCCAGCGTGGGGATGGTTTCCTGGCCATCGAAGGCCGTGTTGGCCGGGCGAAGCTTCGCGATGCGCTCGCGCGCGCGGAGCGTCTTCAGTTCGGCCAACGTGAAATCCTCGGTAAACCAGCCCGTCACCTTTTCGCCGTCGATCATCCTCGTCGTCCGGCGGTTGGCGAACTCGGGCCGCGACGCGACATCGGTTGTCTCGCCGATCTCGTTCTCATGCCGGGCAACGAGAACGCCGTCCTTGGTGATGACAAGGTCGGGCTCGACATAGTCGGCGCCCTGTTCGATCGCGAGACGATAGGCGCCGATGGTGTGCTCGGGCCGGTCCGCCGATGCGCCGCGGTGGGCAATCACGATGGGCCGGTCGGCGGCTGCGGGCTCGGCAGCGGTCACCGGTGGAGCGCCGGCGACGGCGATGACGATGCAGGCGGCCATCGAAAGGGCAAGGACTCGCATGGCGCTCGGGTGCCGCCTGGATGTTGCGGTTTCATGTCAATGCTCGCCGATCAGGTCCGTCCGGTCTCGACGATTGTTCGCGCGGCCCGGGCCATCTTCTCCGCGCCTGCGGCATTCTCCCGGGTCAGCGCACCAGCGTCGCTCGGCACGGCGATGCCCCGTTGCGCGGCCGGGCGTGCCTTG
>JBKBXK010000129.1:0-6120 GCA_046314095.1 Thermaurantiacus sp.
TCGTAAGTGAAGGCCCCCGTGGTTGCGTAAAGCTTTCGGATATCGACGACATTTGGGCCCACCGTTCCCTCGATCACCGGCAGTTCCAGCGAGTGATTGCCCAGCGTCAGTGTCGCCGATGTGCTCATACCTCAGACCCTTTCCTGTTCGCGCCCTTTTGACCCTAGCGCATCGCGCATACGACCGAGACTTTCGTCGCGCCCCAGCACCTCCATGATGCCGAACACGCTCGGGCTTGCCGTGGCGCCGGTGAGCGCGGCGCGCAGCGGCGCCGCGACCTTGCCAAGACCGACCCCAGCCGCCTCTGCGACAGCCTTCACGGCTGTCTCGAGCGCCTCCCGTTCCCAGGTCGCCACGCCCGCGAGCGTGTCGACCGTCGCATCGAGAAGCAGGCCGGCGTCATCTAGCGCCTTTGCGGCGGCCTCGTCCATGAAAAGTGGGCGAGTGCGAACGAGATACCGAGCGGACTCTGCCAGCCCATTGATATCCTTGGCCCTGCTCTTGAGCTCATCCATGCTGCGTAGCAGCAGGTCTCGAGCTGTGGCCGGCAACGGGCCATCGGAAAGCGATTCCAGTTGCTGCAGAACGAGATCGGCAAGGCGCTCGTTTGAAGCCTGCTGCAGATGGTGCCGGTTCACATGTTCCAGCTTTTTCATGTCGAAGCGGGCAGGCGCGCGATTGATCCCCTCAAGCGAAAAGAGCGGGATCGCCTCCGCGCGGGTAAGCAGTTCCGCATCGCCATGCGCCCAGCCAAGCCGCAGCAGATAGTTTTCCAGCGCCTCGGGGAGGATTCCCATGTCGCGATAGGCATCCACGCCCAGCGCCCCGTGGCGCTTGGACAGTTTGGCGCCGTCAGGGCCGTGGATCATCGGCACATGCGCATAGTCCGGCGCAGGCCAGCCCAAAGCCCCGATGAGAGCCAGTTGCCGCGGCGTGTTGGAGAGGTGGTCATCCCCGCGGATCACATGACTGACGCCCATATCATGATCATCCACCACCACGGCGAGCATGTAGGTGGGCGTTCCGTCCGAGCGTAGAAGAACGAAATCGTCGAGGTCCGCATTGGGAAAGCGGACCTGCCCCTGCACCTTGTCGTCGACCACCGTATGGCCATCCCCGGGCGCCTTCAGGCGGACGACATGGGGGGCGCCCGCCGGGCCGTCCTGTCGCTCGCGCCACGGGCTCCGCAGCCGCAGCGACACGCCCTCCGCGCGCTGCGAGGCGCGTTGCGCTTCGATCTCCTCCACTGTCATCCAGCAACGATAGGCGCCGCCGCGCTCCAGCAGTGTCTGCACGACATCGCGATGCCGGTCTGCGCGGGTCGACTGGAAGACGGGGGGGGCATCGGGCAGAAGATCCAGCCAGTTCAGGCCATCGAGTATCGCGTCGATGGCCTCCTGCGTGGACCGGGCGCGGTCGGTGTCCTCGATGCGCAGCAGGTAGGTCCCGCCATGCCGGCGTGCAAACAGCAGATTGAACAGCGCCGTGCGCGCGCCGCCGATGTGCAGGAAGCCGGTGGGCGAGGGCGCAAAGCGGACCACCGGCGGACGGTGCGCGGCACAATTTCGGGCCTCGCTCGAGCTTTCCGGCGCGCTCCTGCTTGAAATCGGGGTCATGGCGTGCCTTTGGAGGCCGGGGTCGGCCCACTGGGTCTGGGGAGATGCGTGGCTAGCAGCACGACGGCGGCCCCGCCAAGCCTCACTATGCGCGCACCTCCGCCAGGAGATGTCACAAAAGGGGCGGAAATCGTTGCGCGCCTGCGCGGCTGGACCTTCTGGCTTGGCCGCGAGCTGGCCGGCCAGGCCTGGCTGCCGTGGGCACCGGTAGCAGTCGGGCTCGGGATCGTCCTGTGGTTCTTGCTGCCCACGACCGGCGACCGGCAGGCAGCCCTGCTTGCCGCCGCCGGTATCGCATTGCTTGGCCTTGCCCTGCGCGGACGAGCGGGCGCGATTCTTGGCGGGGCCGGTATTCTGGTTGCAGTTGGTCTTCTCGCGACCGACGTTCGTTCCCGATCGGTTGCTGCGCCGCAACTCTATCACAGGGTGATTGCCCAGGACATCGAGGGCGAAGTCCAGCGGATCGAGGTTCGGCGCGGTCGGGAACGAACACGGCTCACCATCCGCCGCGATGCCACGGCTGATGCACCGCCGGTGCGTCTCCATGTCAACCTGCCCGGGTCGCCGCCGGAGTGGCTCGCCGCCGGGCAGCATATCCGCGTTCGGGCGGTGCTTGGCCCGGCGCCGCCGCCGATGCTGCCCTCCGGTCACGATGCCGCCCGGCGCGCGTGGTTTGATGGCATTTCCGCGACGGGCATGGCGACTGGCCCGCCAGTGCTTCGTGCTGCGCCACCGCCCGACGGCCGGCTTGCCACTGCGCTCGAAACCCTTCGCCAGCGGATCGACCAAATGTTCGCCGAGAGCCTGGGCGGCGAGGCCGGCGCGGTGGCGACGGCGCTCGTCACCGGCTCGCAGGGGCAGATTGCACCTGAAGTGCTGGAGGCCATGCGCACAGCGGGACTGGTGCATCTGCTGACGGTTTCGGGATTCCATATCGGCGTCGCGGGCGCGGCCGCCTTCCTGATCCTGCGCTGGCTACTGGCTGCATGGCCATGGTTCGCGCTTCGGGTGCCGGTGCGGGCCGTGGCAGCTTTGGGGGCCGGGCTGACGGGAAGCATCTATGCAGCGGTTTCCGGTGGCAATGTGCCGGCCGTGCGGGCCGCCATTATCGCTTGGATCGTGGCGCTGGCCGTTGCCATGGGCCGCAACCCGCTGTCGATCCGCCTTCTTGCTTTTGCAGCCCTCCTGATCCTGCTGGCCCGGCCAGAGGTGGTGATGGGGCCAAGTTTTCAGCTCAGCTTCGCAGCGGTGCTCTCCCTGATCCTGCTTGCCAACAGCGGAATCGGAAAAGCGGTGCTCGTGCCGCAGGCTGGCGATGACGCCCTGATCCGGCTCGGCCGCTACACGCTTGCGCTTGCCGCTTCCGGCCTCGTCGTCGAGCTCGTCCTGACGCCGATCGCCATCACCCATTTCGGTCGCAGTGGCCTTTATGGCGTGTTCGCCAACATGGCAGCGATCCCGCTCACCAGCTTCGTTGTCATGCCGCTCCTTGCGCTCACCCTTCTTGCTGTCCCGTTCGGTCTCGCCGGCGCCGCGGCAGCTCTGCTGCGACCTGCCATCGATAGCCTGATCGCCATTGCCACGACCGTTTCGCAGTGGCCTGGTGCGCTGGTGACGACGGCATCGGTGCCAATGCCGGCGCAGCTTCTATGGATTCTCGGTGGGCTGATGCTCGCTCTTTTTGCAGGGCCGCTGCGCCTTGCCGGCCTGCTGCCCCTTGTCGCAGGCGTAGCGGCCGTGCTGCTAGTTCCTCGGCCCGATGTCCTGATTTCCCCCGACGGCACGCATGTTGGCATTGTCCGAGACGAACGCCTCTTCATGCTCCGCGCAACCCGCGGCGGATTTGCCGAGCGAAGCTTTCGCGAGGCCAGCGGTGCAAGGCAGGTGGCGCGGATCGATTCGCTGTCGGCTGCCAGCTGCACGCGGGAGGCCTGTTTCGTGACGCTCGACGGCAAACGCCCGCTCAGCATCTACGCTATCCGCTCTACCCGCTTGGTGCCGGAACAGGAATTGCGCCGGGCGTGTGCAAAGGCCGATCTCGTGGTGGCGCCGCGACGCATGCCGGAGTTCTGCCGACCAAGGTGGCTGCTGCTGGACAGGGAAGCGTTGAAGGCGACGGGGGCATTGACCATCCGCTCGGCCGACCGGCGGCTCGACAGCGTCGGTGCACGGTCAGGTGATCACCCGTGGAGCCCGGCGGCGCTTCCCGGCCGCGTCCCGGTGCTGCTAGGGCCGGCGGCATGGAGGGAGCCGCTGCCAGATTGAGGCAAACGCCGGTCGAGGCCTTGAGCAAGGCCGAAGCAGAGGCGGAGCTCGCCCGGCTCGCTGCCGAGATCCGTCAACATGATCTGGCCTATTATCAAGAGGATGCGCCGGCAATCTCCGACGCGGACTATGATCGCCTGCGGGCTCGGAACGCTGCGATCGAGGCACGCTTCCCTGGGCTGGTGCGCGCCGACTCACCCAGCCTGAAGGTCGGCGCTGCACCTGCGCAGGGGTTCGGCAAGATTGCGCATGCGCGGCCGATGCTGAGCCTCGACAATGGGTTTGACGAAGAAGATGCCCGCGCCTTTGACGCGCGCGTCCGGCGCTTCCTTGGTCTGGGGCCGGAAGCCGTCATCGCCTACACCGCCGAGGCGAAGCTGGACGGCCTGTCGCTGTCGCTGCGCTTCGAGGGCGGGCGCCTGATTTCGGCTGCGACCCGTGGAGATGGAGCGGTGGGCGAGGATGTGACCGGCAACGCGCGGACGATTGCAGACATCCCGGAAACCTTGCCTGCGGATGCGCCAGATGTGCTCGAGGTGCGCGGCGAAGTATATATGCTTTGGCAGGATTTTGCAGCGCTCAACGCAGCGCAGGCCGAGGCCGGATCGAAAATGTTCGCCAATCCGCGCAACGCGGCTGCGGGTTCGCTGCGACAGCTCGACCCAGAGGTAACAGCGCGGCGTCGTTTGCGCTTCGCGGCACATGGCTGGGGCGAAACGGCGGAGCCATTGGGGGAAACCCAGCGCGAGGCCATGCAGCGGATTTCGGCGTTCGGTTTTCCCGTTTCGGATACCCTGACGCGCGTGGCCGGTATCGGCGCGGCGCTGGTGGTGCATGAGGATCTTCTGCGACGCCGTCCGGATCTCGGCTTCGATATTGACGGGACGGTTTTCAAGGTAGACCGTCTGGATTGGCAGGAGCGGCTTGGGACCGTCTCGCGCAGTCCGCGCTGGGCGCTCGCGCAGAAGTTTCCGGCCGAGCAGGCCATCACGCGCCTCCTGGCAATCGAAATCCAGGTCGGCCGCACCGGGGCACTCACGCCGGTCGCCCGGCTCGACCCGGTGAGCGTGGGTGGTGTGGTGGTGACCAACGCCACGCTCCACAACGAGGATGAAATCTCCCGCAAGGATGTGCGGGTAGGAGATCTCGTCCGGGTGCAGCGGGCCGGCGACGTGATCCCGCAGATCCTCGGCTGGGCAACCGACCCCGGGGCGCATTCGGAACTTGCCCCGTTCCATTTCCCTGACCATTGCCCGGACTGTGGCAGTGCAGCCGTTCGCGAGGCGGGAGAGGCGGTTCGCCGCTGCACGGGCGGACTGACCTGCCCGGCGCAGCGGCTCGAACGGCTGAAGCATTTCGTTTCCCGGCGTGCGCTGGATATCGAGGGCCTGGGTGCAGAGCGGGTGGAGTTGTTCATCGGGCTCGGCTGGCTGGATCGTCCGGGCGACATCTTCCGCCTGCATCTGCATCGGGACGCGCTTCTGGCGATGAAGGGCTGGAAGGAGCGGAGTGTCGAGGCGCTGCTCACCAGCATTGAGTCCCGCCGCACGCCGCCGCTCGACCGCTTCCTGTTTGCGCTTGGCATCCGTCATGTCGGCGAAGTGACTGCGCGCGATCTCGCCCGTGCCTCCGGCACGTGGGACGCCTTCGCAGCAGTGCTGGACCGGCTGGTATCGCACGAACTGCCACGCCGCGCCGACGAGACAGTGGAGCGCCATGCGGCGCGCGTGCGCAACGATCGGGCGCTGCTTGTCGGCGTGTCGGGCGTCGGCCCCGAAGTGGCAACGGCGCTTCGGGATTTCTGGGCGGAGCCGCACAATCGCGAGGCGCTTGAAGATCTTCTGAACGAGGTGGCGCCAGCCCCCATCATCCATGAAACGCGTGGCAGCGCTGTTGCCGGCAAGACGGTGGTGTTCACGGGAACGCTCGAAACCATGGGCCGGGACGAGGCGAAGGCGCTTGCCGAGCGTCTCGGCGCCCGCGTTTCCGGTAGCGTCTCCGCAAAGACCGATCTCCTGGTTGCAGGACGCGATGCAGGGTCCAAGCGTGCACGGGCAGAAGCCTTGGGCGTGGCCATCATCGACGAAGCACAATGGATTGAAATCGTGCAGAACTCTGAATAGCCATGTGGTGATGTTATAGCTGGCCAACGCTGTTCGCACCTGCAAAATACAACCGATCCACTCCACTTTCTGTCTGGAAAGGAGAGGACCGATGTTGACGCTCAAGACCGAGCCGC
>JBKBXK010000130.1:0-6105 GCA_046314095.1 Thermaurantiacus sp.
ACGTGGCGTGCGCTGCAGCCGAAACTTTCCCAGGATGCGCGTCGGCAGCTTCTGACGGAACAGCGGCGATGGATTGCGTTTCGCGAAGCGGCCTGCCGTTTCTGGGCCGCGCCTGGCTTCGGGTCCCTGCACCGATCGCTGGCGGCGCCGGAATGTGTTGCCGACATCATCGCCGCGCGCACGGCGCAGCTTCGGCAGATCGGCACCTGGCTTGAGGAGCCCGGCGCAAATTGACGGGGTGAACCCCCGCTGCCGGGCGGCTAGGCCGCCCGAATGAGCCTCGATCCGCGCACGCCCGTTCTTGTCGGCGCCGGCCAGTATGTGGACCGGGACAGCGCGCCCGGCGCGGGTCTCTCGCCCCAGGACATTCTCGCCGAGGTGGCGCGCCGCGCGATCGCGGATTGCGCCGGCAGCGGCACCGAGGCCGCGATCGACACCATCGCGGTGGTGCGCCTGTTTGCGGATTCGGCGCCCGCCTTCGCCTCGCCCTTCGGCCGGCAGAACAACCTCCCCTGGTCGGTGGCGCAGCGCATCGGCGCCACCCCGCGGGCGTTGGTCTATGGGCCGGTCGGCGGAAACACGCCCCAGATGCTTGCCAACCACTATGCGCAGGCGATCGCGGACGGCGAAGCGGAAGTGGTGCTGCTGGCCGGCTGCGAACCCATCCGCACGCAGTCGCGGGCTCGGACAGCCGGGATCGTGCTCGACTGGGCCGAGGAGGCGCCGGCCGATGCCGAGACGCCATTCGCGGAGGTGCCGATGGTAAGCCGGCACGAACTCACCCACGGCATCGCGTTGCCGGTCAATGTCTATCCGCTGTTCGAGAATGCGCTCGCCGCGCACTATGGCCGCGAGCCTGTTGCCCATCGCCATGCCATCGGCGCACTGATGGCCCGCTTCACCGAGGTGGCGGCCAGGAATCCGTTCGCGCAACTGCCCGTCGCCCGCTCGGCCGAGGAGCTGGTCACGCCCTCGCAAGACAATCGCTACATCGGCTATCCCTATACCAAGTATCTGAACTCAAACATGTTTGTGGACCAGGGGGCGGCCATCCTCTTGATGTCGCTTGCTGCTGCGGATCGCCTCGGTGTGCCTGACGAGAAGCGGGTCTTTCTGCACGGCTCGGCCGATGTCGCGGAGAAGATCCGCGTGTCCGAGCGGGTGGATTATCATTCCTCGCCCGCCATTCGCGTTGGTGCCGCCCACGCGCTGGCGGAGGCCGGCATCACGGCAGCCGAACTCGCCCACATCGATCTCTATTCCTGCTTTCCGTCCGCAGTCGAGATCGCGGCCGACATGATCGGGCTTGCACACGACGACCCGCGCGGCCTGACGCTGACCGGCGGGCTCCCCTATTTCGGCGGGCCGGGGAACAATTATTCCATGCATGGCATCGCCGAGGTCGCTGCCCGCTGCCGCGCCGCGCCTGGCACATATGGATTTGTCTTCGCCAATGGCGGCTATCTGACCAAGCACAGCTTCGGCGTCTGGAGCACGACGCCCCGTGCCTTCGCGCGGACAGATCCGGCTTCCTGCCAGCGGGAGGTTGACGCAATGGGAAGCCCGGCCTTCACCGAGACGCCCGAAGGTGCCGGCCACATCGAGACCTTCACCGTGATCCACGATCGCGGGGTGCCGCGCTTTGCCATCATCATCGGGCGGCTGGATGCCGACGGGCAGCGCTTCCTGGCCCAGATCCACGAAAACCCCGAGGGCCTGATCGATGTGCCGGTCGTCGGTCGGCCCATCACCGTGAGGCCAACCGACACGGTCAACCTCGCAAGGCTCGGCTGACCCGGCTCAATCGAGCGTGTTCCCCGCATCGCGTACCAGTTTCTCCAGCGCGCCCACCTGGATTTCGAACACCGAAACCGTGTCGCGGAACACCGCGGCCGAAATCCCGGGCGTCACCAGCGTCATGTCGTGGAACATGATCGGGTCCCGATCGGCGTTCAGGTAGAGACCCTGAAAGCGGTGGCGGGCGTTGAAGGCATTGACCTGCTCAAGGCTCAGCTTTCGCGTCGTGGAGAACCCAAGCTGGAACTGGATGCCGAGGCAGTTCTGCCCGCCCTCGCAATCATAGAACCAGATGTTCGTCCGCCAGCCGCCGAGCCCCACTTCGATCTTCGGATTGCCCGCGTCGTCGCGCATCAGCTCGGCGGTCGTCCCCATGCCGCGCAGCACCTCCACCAGCCGCTCCGGCTCGGCAGCGCTCAGCATTGCCGAATCCGGCACCTCCTGCGCCCATGCCCCGCCCGCCAGCAGCAAGGCCAGCAGCGCCGTCCCTAGCCCGCCTTTTCCCATGACGTTCCCCTCTGCTGCCAATAGCTTCGCCGCATGTCGTCCCGCGCCGCCAGCGCCTTCCACGCCTTGCGCGCCTCGTCCTGCGCCGGGCTTCCCTCCTCGAACAGCAGGAATAGGCGCTCGAATCCGGTGACGGCGTCCGAAAGTGGCACGCCGACGAGCATCAGGAACGCTGCCCCGTTTGCGGGGGCCGAGCCTGCCGCGTCCGGCCCCGCCAGCAGAATGGGTTGCAGCGCCGCATCCGGAGCACCAGCGCGGCCATGGGCAAGGAATGTCTCGGGCAGGTCGGTCCACAGACGCCGGTCGAGCCCGTCGATGGTGTCCGGGTCCGCCACCATCAGCACCCGCTTGCCGGCGGCCAGCGCCTTGTCCGCCAGCCGAACGGCCACCTCGATGGCTGGCTGGCGTGTGCAGTGATAGAAGCCGATCTCGGCCAAGCCGGCCTCAGCGCTCCCGGGTATCGCGCACGAACCGGTCCAGAAGCCGCACGCCATAGCCGGTTGCGCCCTTTGCGTGCAGGCTGCCGTCCTTCGGCCGCGAAACCGCGCCGGCAACGTCGAGATGCGCCCATTTCACACCATCGTCGACCACCCGTTGCAGGAATTGTGCAGCGGTGATCGAACCGCCCTCGCGCGGGCCTACATTCTTCATGTCGGCCAGCGGGCTGTCGATCAGCTTGTCATAGCTGCCACCCACTTCCGACAGCGGGAAGCGCCACACCTTGTCGTCCACCGCAAGCCCTGCAGCAGTCAGCTGCTCCGCCAGCCTGTCGTCATTCGTGAACATGCCGGCATATTCATGCGCCACCGCGATCACCATCGCGCCGGTCAGCGTTGCAAGGTCGATCATCACATCGGGTTTCCACTGCCGCTGCGCCCAGGTCATTGCGTCGATCAGCACCAGTCGCCCTTCGGCGTCGGTGTTGATGATCTCGACCGTGATGCCCGACATCGAGGTGACGACGTCGCCCGGCCGTGTCGCGCGATCAGACGGCATGTTCTCCACCAGCCCGCATACGCCCACCACATTGGCTTTCGCCTTGCGCCCGGCGATTGCCCGCATCGCGCCGGCCACCGCGGCCGCGCCGCCCATGTCGGTGCGCATGTCCTCCATGCCTGCCGCGGGCTTCAGCGAGATACCGCCGGTGTCGAAGGTCACGCCCTTCCCGATCAGCATCAGCGGCGTTTCGCCCTCGGTGCCGCCCATCCATTCCATCGCAAGCATCCGCGATGGCCGCGCCGAACCCTGACCCACCGACAGCAGCGACCACATGCCGAGTGCCTCCATCGCCGGCACGTCGAGCACCGTCACCTTGATGCCCAGCGGCTCCACCTCCTTGCGGACCCGCTCGACGAAGCTCTCCGGATAGATGATGTTCCCGGGTTCGGTCACCAGTTCGCGGGCCAGGAACACGCCCGAGGCGACCTGCTCAAGCGCGGCGAAATGCGCCGCAGGGTCGGCTTCGGTCACGATGTGAAGGTCGGCAAGCTTCGGCTTCTCATCGTCCTTCAGTTTCGTCCGGTAGCGATCATGCCGCCACGAGCGCAGTGCCGCGCCCAGCCCGAGATGCGCTGCCGCCTCCATGGCAGACGTGCCAAGCCCCGACATGCCGGAGAGATCGACCTGCGCGGCCCTGGTGCTCACCAGCAGTTTCGCGGCAATCGCGCCGCCCACATCCTCAAACGCGCGCGCGTCGGCCTTCGAAGGGTCGCCGATGCCCACAAGGAGCAGCCGGTCGGCGGCCAGCCCGTGCGGCGCCACGATCTCCACGGCCTGGCCCTTCTTTCCGGTGAAGTTCGCGGCTTTCATCGCCCGGCCAAGCTGTCCGCCCGAGCTTTCGTCGGCGGCCTTCGCAGCAGGAGACAGCGCCCCGTCTGGCCCGGCAAGCACCACGACGGCGGCCGGAAACTGCGCGTCCGCGCCGGTTCTGAAGCTTACCTTCACCGTCATTGCCTGTTCTCCTCTGCTTCTACGGTTTCCTCGAAGCGCAGCGGCTGGCCTATCGGGTCACCCAGTCGCGCGCCATCCCACATCACCGTGCGTCCGCGAATGATGGTTCCCGCCGGGCGTCCGTGCATGTCCATCCCCTCGAACGGAGACCAGCCGCATTTCGACTCCAGCCAGTCCCGCTCGATCCGCCATCGCGCCTTGAGGTCCACGATGGTGAAGTCGGCATCCTCGCCGGCGGCGATCCGCCCCTTGCCGCGCAGCCCGAAGAGCCGCCGCGGCCCCTCGCACATCAGGTCCACCAGCCGGCCCAGTGTCAGCCGGCCGGCGGCCATGTGGGTCAGCAGCAGCGGCAGCAGCGTCTGCACGCCCGGCATGCCCGAGGGGCTTTCCGGATAGGGCTTCGCCTTCTCCTCGGCGGTGTGCGGCGCATGATCGGAGCCGATCACGTCCACCACGCCCTGGCCCAGCCAGTGCCACAGCCCGTCCCGATGCGCGGCAGACCGGATCGGAGGGTTCATCTGCGCGAGCGTGCCGAGCCTTGGATAGGCATCCTCGCCTGCCAGCGTCAGATGCTGCGGCGTCACTTCGACGCTTGCGATATCCTTCTGGTCTTTCAGAAAGGCGAGCTCCGCGGGCGTGGTCACATGCAGGATATGTACCCGCCGACCGGTCGCCCGCGCGGCCGCAATCGCCCGCCGCGTCGCCCGCAGGGCGCTCTCGTCGTCGCGCCATGCGGGGTGGCTTGCCGGATCGCCCGTGACCCGCAGCTCCGCACGCTCTCGCATGCGCGCTTCGTCCTCGGCGTGGATCGCGACCCGGCGTCGACCGCTCGCCAGCACGCGCAACAGTGTCGGGTCGTCGGGCACCAGGAGGTCGCCGGTGGACGCCCCCATGAAAACCTTCACGCCGCAGCAGCCGGGCACCTGCTCCAGCTCGCCCAGCCGGTCGGCATTCTCGGCAGTTGCCCCCATGTAGAAGGCGTGGTCGCACCACATGCGGCCCCTCGCCCGTTTCAATTTGTCTGCCAGCGCCTCGGCCGTGTCGGTCAGTGGCTTGGTGTTGGGCATCTCGAACAGCGCAGTGATGCCGCCCATGACCGCCGCGCGGGAGCCCGATTCCAAATCCTCCTTGTGCTCCAGCCCGGGCTCGCGGAAATGCACCTGGGTATCGACGCAGCCGGGAAGGATGGTGAGGCCCCGGCAGCCCCGCTCCTCGGCCGCGCTGCCCGCGCCCGGCGGCAGGATGGCTGCAATCCGTCCCCCGGCCACGCCGATGTCAACCGACCCCAGCCCACCCGGCAGCCAGACCGCGCCGCCGCGCAGGATCAGATCCAGCCCGCCCTCGATGCCTGCGCCCGCCATCCCCGCCTTTTCGTTTTCTGTCACAGCGGCTAGCTAGCAGAGGCCATGCCGCTTGCCCATCTCGAAGACCGCAGCGTTTTGCGCCTGTCCGGCCCGGACACGCGGGATTTTCTCCAGGGCCAGATCACCAACGACATCGGCCTCCTCGCTGCCGGCAGGCCGCTCTATGCCGGGCTGCTGTCGCCGCAGGGCAAGGCGCTGTTCGCCTTCCTGCTCTGGGCCGATGGCGAGGATGTGCTGATCGATTGCACGGCGACCGACGCGGAGGATCTTGCCCGCCGACTTGCGATGTTCCGCTTGCGCAAGAAGGTGGAAATCGCGCCAGAGCCGGGCCTCGCCGTTTTTGCAGACTGGGGCCAGGTCGCAACCGGCCACGCCTCCGATCCACGCCATCCGCCGGCCGGGACCCGCTGGCTGGCTGCGCCGGCCACGGAAACGCCGGACGCCTCCCTCGCCGACTGGCACCAGCACCGTCTTGCCCAGGCGCTTC
>JBKBXK010000131.1:0-6063 GCA_046314095.1 Thermaurantiacus sp.
GTGCTGCGTCCCTCCGGTTCCATCAGATTCGACATGGAGCGCGCCTCGGAGAGGCTGAGCGTCGGGCCCCAGTCGCCAGCCGAAGGCCCCAGCAGCAGCGCGCTTGCGAGGATTGCAACGGCCGCCGTGCCCACGGTGGCAACGGCGGGGAGCGAGAGGTCGATTGCCGGGCGCGGCCGCAGGCGCACGCACGAAAGCGCAAGCATGGTGAACCCGACAATCGCGGTCGTCGGATAGATGCCGGCAAGCGCGCCGAGCGCTACCACCATCAGCGCCCTGTGTTGCCGCAAAAGGGCATCCAGAAAGACGAGGAACAACGGCATCGAAAAGGCCCGCGGCGTTGCCGAGAAGATCGAATCCTCATGCACGAGGAAGCCCATGAGGAATGCCGCAGCAACAAATGCCGGGAACGGCGCGCCAGTCAGCCGCAGCGCCACCCGCCAGGCAAAGACGGCCGCCGCCAGCAGCAACGGAACGGGCAGCAGGCGGTGGAAGAGGAGGGGATTGAGCCCAAGCCGTTCGGCCACCGCATAGACAAGGGCATAGGGCTTGGGTGCAACCGCCTGCCAATAATCCCCGATGATGTCGCCCTGCAGCGTCGGCGCCCCGGAAAGCCGCGGCATCCAGGCCAGGAACTGCCGTGCATCGTCCTGGATGACGAGGGGGCGGGCGTGAGGCTCCAGGGCAGGAAGAACGCCTGGTGCAGCGCCACGAGGATCGACAGCGCGACAAGTGCAAGGAGGGCCGCCAGCCAGCGGCGGGCTTCGGCCGTCGCATCCATCACTGGCTGGGTGCTAGAGCATCTTTCCGTCAGGTGGAAACCCAAAAGGATCCCACCAAGCCTGCGTGAAGTGGCCCGGACTCGCAACGGACACGCGCCCTCGGGCATCGCAACTTGTTCATGTCTTTTGACATTTACTGTGTAACCATGATAACCGACTTGCCGTCAGGGCGCAGCGCATCCAGCGGAGAAAGGCACCGCGATGGACGACGCAACCAAGGCGTCCTCATCAAGCAGCCATGGGCCGGGCGGCAATGTCTATGACAAGTACGGCAGCCGCAACCCTGTCGCCCGCCTGCTCATGCGGGGATTCCTTGGATCCTTTGATCGGATCTGCGGCTCGGTTCCCGTCAAGTCGGCTTTCGAGGTCGGCTGCGGCGAAGGCGAGCTGTCCGCCCGGCTGATGCGGCGTGGTGTCCGTGTGCACGGTATCGATGTCGACTCCGCCACAGTTGCGGAAGCCAACCGCCGGCACCGTCCAGCCGGTCAACCAGAAACCTTCGGGACGCGGGATATGCACGATCTCGTCGCAGGCGAGATTCGGGCGGACTTGCTGATCTGCTGCGAGGTTCTGGAACATGTCCCCAACCCGGATGCAGCGCTTGCACGACTGGCGGAGCAGCAGGTGCAGTTCGTACTCCTCAGCGTCCCTCACGAGCCGCTGTGGCGGATGCTCAACATCGCGCGCCTTGCCTATCTGCCAGATTGGGGGAATACGCCCGGCCACGTCCAGCACTGGAGCCGGACAGGTTTTCTGCAATTGGTCGACCGCTTTTTCGATGTGCGCGCCGTTGCAACGCCCGTGCCATGGACCATGGTGCTTGCGCGCCGGCGGGCTTGACCAGCGCCGCCCCCCCAAGCAGCAAGGGCGGTGACAGTAGCGACAGGAGAGGGCATGGGCGCAGGGCTGGACAGGCGGATGCTGCTGGCCGGCGCGGCAGCGGCGGTGCTGGCCGGGCGCGCGGGCGCGCAGGCGCAGGGCGCGCGCTGGGTACGCGGCGGCGATCTTCCCTACGCCGTGCAGGAAATCTACCCGGCCCTGTTCCGGGGCGCCATCGTGCAGGCCGGTGGCTTCCGCCACCGCATCGGCCCGGTCATATGGCCAACGGCAAGCGTGGTCGCATGGGAAGGCGGGCAGTGGCGCGAAGTGGCCGACCTGCCGGATCGGCGGCACCATATCATGCAGGTGGCCCACGGCAGCGAGGGCCGCGAAGCCATGTTGGCAATCGGCGGCTTCACGTCGACACCCGGTGCCATCTGGCGGGGCCAGCGCGAGGTCTGGCGGCTCTCAGCGCTCGATGGCCGGTGGCAGCCCGGGCCGCCGCTGCCTGTTCCGCAGGCGGAAAGCGCGGCTGGCTCCTTTCCCGGTCTTGTTGTGCTCGCCGGCGGCCGCTCGCCCCCGGGCTCCGCCAACGCCGGCTATGGCGACCATGCCGACACCGGGCGCACCCTCCTCCTGCGCGATGGCAGGCGCGGCTGGCAGGAGGGCGCGGCAATGCCGACCCCGCGCAATTCCATGGCCTTCGCCGTTTTGGCCGGGCGCCTGCACGTGATCGCCGGGCGACGCTCGCTTGGCCCAGGCAATATCGTCAACCTCGCCGATCATCATGCCTATGATCCGGCGGCAGACCGGTGGGTTGCGCTCGCCCCGCTGCCGGCGCCACGCGGTGGCCATGCTGCAGCGGTGGTCGGCGGACGCATCCATGTGCTCGGCGGGGAGGCCTTCGGCGACAGCCCGACTGTGTTCCGCGAGCACTGGAGCTATGACCCGGAGGCGGACCGCTGGCGGGAGGAAGCCCCGATGCCGGAAGGCCGGCATGGGCTGGGCGCGGTGGCACTCGCCGGGCGGCTGCACGTGATTGCGGGCGCGAGCCAGCCGGGTGGGCGCGGCACCTCGCCAAGGCACGATATTTTCGCCCCTTGAAAGGCTTTTGCAGCCCTCAGTTCCCGCCGTGTATGAAGCTGCGGACCGTTTCCAGGAGTTCAGGTCCAGCCCAGGGCGCTAGGGTCTCGGTGCCTGACCGAGCCTCGAGAGCGCGCGCCAGCACGCGCGCAAGCACCGTCTCATCGTCGGCAACGAACACCCCGGGCCGCTCGCGGAACTTCTCGACGGTCGCCAGCTGGTGATCGTTTCGGTGCTCGCCCAGCGCGGCCCGGCGCGGCATGATCACAAGTGGCTTTGCCTGGCTGAGGGCGGCAATGATCGCGCCCATCCCCGCATGGGCGATCACCAGCGGCGCCTCTGCAAAGCGCGCCTCAAACTCGGCTGCCGGAAGCAGCGGCGCCCACGGAAAATTCGCCGGGCGATAGCTCTCCTGGCCGATGCGGCCGAGCTGCCCGAACACGTCCCGGCCAGTCTCCCCGGCCCATTGGTCCACCGCACGGACCAGCCGGTCGAACGGTTCCTGCGTCCCGACTGCAAGCAGGATCACAGCACCGCGCCCCGGAACTCGGGTCCGCCGGGCCTTGCAACTTCAGGCCATTGGGTAAGGAACAGGTCCGCATGCGGGCCGGCAAGACGCCCGGAAAGGCTCACCTCGCGTGCGTTGGCAATGCTGTCGATCCAGCAGGTGCGTGCGCCCATCAGTCTGCCCAGCCGCAGCGCGGCATAGCCGGGGGCCGCACCGGTGGTCACAACCACGTCCGGGCGAACTTTCAGAAGGACGGCAAGAATCTCCGAGAACATCCTCAATAGCCTTAGTTTCTCATTGCGGTTGGCGTCGGTGCAGAGGTGAAACCCGGGCGCATCAAGCCCGGCCTCCCGGGCCCGGGCAAGCAGCCCGTCGCACTGGTCGGCAGCGGTTGTCAGGAAATGCGCCTCGCAGCCGACAAAGGCGGGAAGCAGGCGATTGAGCTGCACCCAATGGCCGCCGGTTGAGGCAACAGCGAGCAGGCGGGGAGGGCGGCTCATGGCGCGCAGCCCCGGCTGGCATTGGCAGGCGCCGCGCCACCGCGGACGATCACGTCGCGCACCGCGGTCACGATCGCGCCCGGATCGTCGTTCATCATCAGGTGCCCGGAATCGATCACCCGCGCCTCGCCCTTCCGGCTCTGGGCGGCAATTTCAAGGTGCAGGCCATGCCAGAACTCCCGCGCCGGGCCTTCCGGCTGGGTGCGCGCGGCGGTCAGCAGGATGACTGGCACATCCGGCGGGATCAGTGGCGACCCGGCCAGCGCGTCGGACGTTGTGGTGAACAGGGTCTCGATTTCCGAGAGCCGCGCTTCCCACCGCTCCGCGGCGCGCTCCGGCGGGCTGGTGCGGCATCGCCGCAACTCCGGGTCGTCTGCGGGGATGGGTCCGGCGCGGGCAGCCTCCAGGCAGGTCCGCGAGCGGCGAATAACCGGGCCGACCGAGCCGGCGCGGGGCTGGCCCGAAGCAGCTGCGAAGCGGCGCGGCTGATGCACGATGCTTGTGTCCACGAACACCATGCCGGCGATATCGTCGGGCCGGCGCATGGCGAAATGGCGGATGTAGAGGCCGCCCGAGGAGTGGCCGACAAGAACATAGGGTCCGGCGATTTCGGCTGCGGTCAGCGCCTCGTCGAGATCGCGGGCGATCGCATTGCCATCGCGTGGCAGCGGGCCGGGGCTGGAGCGGCCGGCGCCCGCGCGGTCGATGGCGCACACCCGGCTGCGCTGCGCCAGCGGCCCTATAACGCGGCTCCAGCCACGGCTGTCGGCAGACCACCCACCTTCCAGGAGCACCGTTGGCTGGCCGGAGCCGGCACACCAGAGGTTGAGCGTGCGCCCGTCGGGCAGTGTGGCGGCGATGTCGCGCGGTCCAGGGCCGGCAGCTGCAAGCAGGATCAGTCCGGCGAGGAGTGTCGCCCGGCTGGGCAGGGTCATGCCCGATCCACGAAACTGTCCAGCACCATCTTGGTGCCGGCATGATCGAAGGCAACTTCCAGCTTGTTGGCGTCGCGCGCGCGAATGGTGCCGGCGCCGAACTTCTGGTGGAACACCCTGTCGCCAACTGAAAGGTCCGTCCGCGCCGTGGCGCCAACGGTCACCTGCCGCGGCCGTGCCTCGATAGTGGTCGGGCGGCTCACGCCCTGGCGCGCAGCGCGCTGCCAGCCGGCGCCACGGCCCGTGCCGCGACCGACGTCGGCAAACGGCGCATCCTCGGCAAACACGGCTGCGCGCCACAGGCTGGCGCCCCCGGTCATGGTCGTTTCCTGCTCCACATGCGCCTGCGGAAGCTCTGTGATGAACCGTGATGGGATGGCGCTCGTCCACTGGCCATAAACACGGCGATTGGCGGCGTGAAGGATAGTCGCGGTGCGCCGGGCGCGGGTGATGCCGACATAGGCAAGCCGCCGCTCCTCCTCGAGCGCGGCAGCGCCGCCTTCGTCCAGCGCGCGCTGCGAGGGAAACAGCCCCTCCTCCCAGCCGGGCAGGAACACATGGTCGAACTCCAGCCCCTTGGCGGCGTGCAGCGTCATCATCGTCACCTTGGGGCTTTCGGTGTCGCGCTCATTGTCCATCACCAGCGCGACATGATCGAGGAAGTCGGCAAGTGCCGGATAGTCCTCCATCGCCCGGCCGAGCTCGCGGAGATTCTCCAGCCGGCCCTGCGCCTCGGCCGAACGGTCCGCCTCCAGCATGGCGGAGTAGCCGGATTCGGCAAGGACCAGCTCCAGAAGGCCGGGAAGCGGCAGCGCGCCCGCCACCGCGGCCTCCCGCCAGCGGCGGAGGCCGGACAGAAGGCTGGCGAGGCTCCGCCGAGCCTGGGGCGTCAGTTCGTCGGTTTCCACCAATGCAGCAGCAGCCACCGGAAGCGTTGTCTGCGTGGCGCGCGCATGAGCAGTGATCCGGGCAAGCGCCTTGTCTCCAAGCCCGCGCTTCGGCCTGTTGAGAATCCGCTCGAAGGCAAGCGCATCATCGCCCTGGGCAATCACCCGCAGATAGGCAATTGCGTCGCGGATTTCGGCGCGCTCGTAAAAGCGCATGCCCGCAAGCACCCGGTAGGGGAGGCCGATGGCAATGAAGCGGTCCTCAAACTCGCGGGTCTGGAACTGGGCGCGCACCAATATGGCGATGTCATCGGCCGAAACGCCGTCCGAAAGGAGGCGCTCGATGCGCTCTCCGGCAAGGCGCGCTTCCTCCGGCCCGTCCCACACGCCGGTCACGCGGAGCTTTTCACCATCCCCGGCGCGGGTCCAGAGCGACTTGCCCAGCCGGCCGCGGTTATGGCCGATGACAGCGCCGGCGGCAGAGAGGATATGCTGGGTGGAACGGTAGTTCTGCTCCAGCCGGATGACATGCGCGCCGGGGAAATCCTT
>JBKBXK010000132.1:0-6055 GCA_046314095.1 Thermaurantiacus sp.
GGACCATATTCTCGGCACCTTCGACGCTGATCCGGGGGCGGACAGGTTGAAGGCGTTGCGGGACGGCATCGATTTTCATTTCGGCCACGACCATGTCGAGGACATTCTAACTTCGCTCGACACTGGCGACGACTGGGCGCGGGAGCAGGCAGCCACCATCCGGCGCATGTCGCCCACTTCGTGCAAGCTCACGCTTCACGGCCTGCGCGAAGGGCAACGGACCTCCATCGAGGCGTGCCTCAGGCTGGAGTACCGGATGGTGTCGGGCATCAAGTTCGGCAATGACTTTTACGAGGGGGTGCGCGCGCAGCTGATCGACAAGGATCGCAACCCGACATGGCATCCGGCCAGTCTCGAGGAGGTGGACATCGCACCCTATCTGGAGGAGCCCGTCTGGGGCGATATCCATTTCGATTGAGCGCGTTGTCGGCGCCTCTTCAGCGACCGTTACAGGAGCCCACGCGCCGCCACTCGCCGCGCGAGGCCCAGGGCAGCCCCCCTTCGACCCCTTGGGCAACGATCGTGTAGATGCCGGCCGCGTCACGCCGGACCTCGCTGCGGCCGCTTCGTCCATCCTGACACGTCCAGGAGAGGACGCCGGAACTCGGCCCGTCGCGAACCACGGTCACGCGGCATTGCGGTCCGCCGCTGCGCCCGGCCATGGCGAGTTCGGCCGGGTCGGCGATGCAATGGGTTGCCTCCCGGCCTCCGCTCATCGGGGCGACGCGAAAGCTGCCCGGCTCAAAGTCGGCAAGGCATCGCAATGCCGCTGCGGCTGCCGGCACGGCAAAACTCAGCGACAGCCCCGCGCACGCCAAGAGGAATCCGTATTGCGTCATCATGCGCATCATAGACGGGAAATGGTCGAATGTGGGGAAATTTCGAGACGGAATTGGCGCGAACAAAATTGGCAATCAACCGATATGCGCCCATCCGGATCACGCATTCCCTCGAGTTCGGCCTCGGGAAAGCGCGACAGCACCTCCTCGATGTGCACCACCGAGCAGCGGCACCCCTTCCGCACTGCCTGCGCGGGAAGGACGTGCACCTCTTCCTCATGGAGCAGGCGCCACAGCAGCGCTTCAAGGGTCAGCGCTGGATCGACAAGTTCCTCCGCCTGCACCGAGCCGGCCAGAAGCGCGATATGTGACCAGTCCGCGGCGCGAGGCTCCCCGCTCTCGGCCTCGACATGCAGCCGCGGGCCGGCATCTTCCCGTCTGCCGACCTGTTGGAGAACCAGCCCGCCAGCCGTCCAACGCCCTCCCGCCTGGTCAACGGCCAGGCGGACAATGGTCGGCAACTGGTCCGACTGGTTGAAATAGCCTTCCGCCGCCTCGGCGAGGGTTTGGCCCTTCAGCTCGACGATTCCCTGCCAACGCTCGGCGGTTGCAGTCTGGTCGACCGTGATGGCGAGATAGCCCTCGCCCATCAGCCCCTCCAGCGATGTGTTGCGCGAGAGATCGACGGATTTCTCCTGTTCGACATAGCCACGCAGCGCGCCCTCCCGCCAGTCGGCCACCAGCAGGCGCACCGGCCCGCCTTCTCCCTGTGCCTGCAGCGTGACCGTGCCTTCGTCCGGGCGCAGCGTGGCACCGAGAAGCGCGCAGAGGGCAAGCGCATCCGCAAGCAGGCGCGCCAGCGGCTCGGGATAGGCGTGAGCCGCCAGAACCTCGTCAAGCAGCGGCCCGAGCCGCACGATGCGGCCGCGTGCCGATCGCCCGGGCAGCAGAAACCCCAGCACCCGGTCGGTGTCGCTGGGCGCGTTCACAGGCGCCCGAGCGCCCACAACAGCACCGCCTTCTGCGCGTGCACGCGATTCTCGGCTTCCTGCCAGGCCGCGGATTGCGGGCCGTCCAGAACATTGTCGGTCACCTCCTCGCCACGATGTGCCGGGAGACAATGCAGGAAGATGGCGTGCGGCGCAGCACAGGCCATCAGCATCGGGCCCACCTGGAAGGGTCGCATGGCAGCGAGCTTGGTGGCGCCACCTTCCTGGCCCATCGAGATCCACGTGTCGGTCACGACCACATCTGCATCCCCGGCTGCGTCAAGCGCGTCGTGAACGATTTCAACCGAGCCGCCGCGCGCGACGGCTGCGGCAACGAAGCCCGCGTCAGGCTCATAACCGCGGGGCACACCAAGCCGGATGGCGAAGCCCAACAGGCCGGCCGCCTCGATTAGCGAGTTCGCGACATTGTTGCCATCGCCCAGCCACGCCCACCGCGTGCCGGCCACCGGCCGGCCCAGTCGTTCCTCCACGGTCATCAGATCCGCGACCACCTGGCAGGGGTGGGAGCGGTCGGTCAGCCCGTTGATGAGAGGAACCGATGCGGCGCCGGCGAAGGTTTCGAGATCGCCATGCGCACGCGCCCGGATCATTGCCACATCAACAAAGCCGGAGAGCACCCGCGCCGTGTCCTCGATGGTCTCGCCACGGCCCAGCTGCAGATCGCCGGCCGTAAGCGTGAGTGCCGTGCCGCCAAGCTGCTGCATGGCAATCTCGAAGCTTATCCGCGTCCGCGTCGAAGGCTTTTCGAAAACGCTCGCCAGCACATGGCCCGAAAGCGGTGCGTCATCGTCTGGCGCACCTTTCGGCCGCCGGCCGCGCGACGCCTTTCGCGCATGCGCGGCCTCGAGCATGGTCCGCAGACCTGCCGGCCCGGCGTCGGAGAGCGAGAGAAAGTGCGGCACCGCGGCTGGAAGCGCCTCAGGCCGCCTCGGGCACGCGGAAGGCCGCAGCCGCCGCAGACAGCCTCTCCACCGCTTCGCGGATGTGGGTTTCCTCGATAATGAGGGGCGGCAGCAGCCGAACGACATTGTCTCCGGCAGCAACAGTGAGGATGCCGTGGCTGCGGGCATGGTTCACAAAGGCCCGGCTGTCTGCACGAAGCTTCAGACCCAGCATCAGTCCCATGCCCCGCACGGAATCGAAGATGTCGTGGTTGGGGATCATCTGCGCAAGCGCAGCGCGCAGCCGCTCGCCCCGGTCACGAACTCCCGCCAGGAACTCCGGCTCGGCCACGACGTCGAGCACGGCACCGCAGGCCGCCATCGCCAGGGGATTACCGCCGTAGGTGGAACCGTGGGTGCCGACCACCATCCCCTGTGCCGCCCTTTCGGTTGCAAGACACGCGCCCACCGGAAAGCCTCCGCCAATGCCCTTGGCAATCGCCATGATGTCGGGTGTGATCCCGTATTGCTCATGGGCGAACAGTGTCCCCGTGCGCCCGACCCCACACTGCACTTCGTCGAGGATCAGCACTAGATCATGGGCATCGGCAAGTTTCCTGAGACCCTGCAGGAACTCCCGGTCCGCCGGCCGGATCCCGCCCTCACCCTGCACGGGCTCCACGAGGATTGCACCGACGGTTGCGTCGAGCGCTGCACCGGCCGCATCAAGATCGTTGAAGGGAAGCACCCGGAACCAGTCGGGCAGCGGCTCGAAGCCGTGCCGCAGCTTTTCCTGGTCGGTTGCGGCGATGGTGGCAATGGTGCGGCCGTGAAAGGCGTTGGAGAAGGTCAGGATCCGGAACCGTTCCGGGTGGCCGACCGCAAATTGGTACCGGCGCGCTGTCTTTATCGCGCATTCCAGGGCCTCGGCTCCGGAATTGGTGAAGAACACCGTGTCGGCGAAGGTCAGCGCGACGAGCCTCTCGGCGACGGCCATCTGCTGCGGTGAGCCGTAGAGATTGGAGACATGCATCAGGGTCGCGGCCTGGCGCTGGATGGTCCCTACCAGATGGGGGTGGCTGTGCCCCAGAAGGTTGACCGCAATGCCGCTGGCAAAATCAAGCCAGCGGTTCCCGTCCGCATCGTAGAGATAACAGCCCTCTCCGCGCACGGGTGCAACATCGCAGCGGGCGTAGACGGGCATCAGGGGAGAGATGGGCATGTGGCAAGTCCGCGCGGTGCAGGATGAACGAAAAAGGGCGGCGAAAATCGGCCGCCCGGCTTGGAAACGCTAGCCCGTCAGGCCCGCAATTTCCACCCCGATTCGAATAGCCGGGAGGCGATCGCCCACAGCACGACATTCAGCCCGAGCAGCACTGCCGCGCCAACGACGACGCTCGCTTCCGAGGCGCCGATGAAGCCGGAGCGAAACCCGTCGATCATGTAGAAGAACGGGTTCCAGAGCGACACCGTCTGCAGCGCCGGCGGCAGGCGGTCGATGGAATAGAAGGTGCCCGAAAGCAGTGTCAGCGGTTGTACCACGAAGTTGGTGACAGCGGCACCATGATCGAACTTGTCGGCCCAGATGCCCGTGAGCACGCCCATCAGCCCCAGGAGGCCGCCGCCCAAAGTTCCGAACAAAAGGACGACCCAGATATTCGAGACCGAGACGGTGACCCCGGGCCAGGCCCACATGACGCCCCAGATCGCAAGCCCGACCAGCCAGGCGCGCGTAACGGCGCCGGCGACCAGCGCCACCAGTATTTCGCGGTTGGAGAGCGGCGGCATCAGCACATCGACGATGGTGCCCTGCACCTTGGCGATGATCAGCGACGACAAGGAGTTGGCGAAACTGTTCTGCGCCATGCCCATCATGATCAGCCCCGGCGCGAGAAATGCCGCGAATGGAACACCGAGCACCTCGCGCTTGAAGCCGCCGATCGCAACCAGAAATACGGCAAGGAAGAGAAGGGTGGTGATGGCCGGCGCCCACACTGTCTGTAGCTGGACCTTGAAGAAGCGGCGGACCTCCTTCAGATAGAGGGTCCAGAGGCCGAGCCAGTTGACGCCGACCACCACGGGCTGACCCGGAGCGGTCTGTCGGGCGCCAGTGGCGATCGCTTCCGTTGCCACGAAGCGCTTCGGGTTGGCTGGCATGGTCATCGCGGCTTCTCTATGGATCAGGGCGAGGCGGCACAAGGAATGCTGCGCACGCAGTTTCGGAAAGGATCGACATGGCGTGGACGGATGAGCGGATCGAACTTCTGAAAACCTACTGGTCGGAAGGTCGTTCCGCGAGCCAGATCGCGGAGCTTCTGGGCGAAGGGCTCACGCGCAACGCCGTGATTGGAAAGGCGCATCGTCTCGGGCTTGCGTCCCGGCCATCGCCGGTGAAGGCTTCGGCGCGAAGTGCCGACCCGAAGGCCGCTCTCCCGCCGGAGCGTCCGAGCCAGCCAGCAGAGGCTGCGGCGGCCGCTTCGGCCGAAGTCAGCCGCGTGACAGAACCCGCGCCGGCGCCTGCCACGCCTTCGGCGCCCGCGCCAAAGGTAGCGAAACCGCGCAGCCGCGTGTCGGGCAAACCGTCGCGCGTGACCCTTCTCGATCTCAATGACCGCATCTGCAAGTGGCCGATCGGCCACCCGGACGAGGCGGACTTCCATTTCTGCGGCAAGCCGGTGGTGCCCGGCTTCCCCTATTGCGGCGAGCATTGCGCGCTGGCCTACCAGGCCCAGCAGCCGCGCCGCGATCGCCCGGCCGGCCCGATGCCGCCCTTTCGCCCGAACCTGCCCCGGCCGCGCTAGCGCAACATGCGTTGCGGATGAACCGCAAGGTTCAAACCGCCACGGATAAAGTTGCTCGTCGATCCAGTGTCCTGAGCATCTGTCTCCGCCGATGTTGGATCGGCAAAGGGATTCACCATGGCCGGAAGCTGCTCTCGAACCCAAGCGCACCGGTCGGCGGCAAGGGGGGCAAGAAAAAATCCCCCCGGTGTTGCCACCGGGGGGAGTTGGTTTCCTTGGGGAGGAAATCGGAGAGCAACTGGCGTCAGTAGTTGTACGCTCGTTCGCCGTGCTCTGTGAGGTCGAGGCCTTCGCGCTCGGTCTCCGCGGTCGGGCGCAGACCCATCGCCTTGTCGATGGCGAAGAAGAGGATGAAGGAACCGATCCCTGACCAGGCGACGGCAATCAGCACCGCCTTCACCTGGATCCAGACCTGTTCGCCAATGCCGACATCGATGCCAAGCCCGCCGAGCACCGCCGCGGAGAAGACACCTGTCAGCACCGAGCCGACGATGCCGGCCACCCCGTGGATGCCAAAGACATCCAGGCTGTCGTCATAGCCGAACCTCGCCTTGAGGCCTGTGCAGAACCAGAATGCGATTGGG
>JBKBXK010000133.1:0-6016 GCA_046314095.1 Thermaurantiacus sp.
GCCCCCCGGCCCGCCGGTCTGTCGCATTGTGAACCTGCCGCAGCGCGCCTAGATAGGGCGCCGGCACGGGCGAATGCGGATCCATGGCAGATTATCACACCCACGATGATGACGAACCCCTCGTGGGAGACGATCGCGATGCGGCGATCCCGTCCGAGGTTCTGGACGCCGTCCGAACGCTCATCCGCTGGGCCGGCGACGATCCCGACCGCGAAGGCCTCATCGACACCCCCGGCCGGGTGGCGCGCGCCTACAAGGAGTATTTCCGCGGCTATCTCGAGGATCCGCGGGATCATCTCGCCCGCACCTTCGAAGAGGTGGGCGGCTATGACGAGATGGTGCTGCTGCGCGACATTCCGTTCCACTCCCACTGCGAGCACCACATGGCGCCGATCATCGGCAAGGTGCATGTCGCCTATCTCCCGCGGAACAATGTGGTCGGCATCTCCAAGCTCGCCCGTGTCACGCAGGGCTATGCCAAGCGCCTCCAGGTGCAGGAGCGGCTGACCGCCGAGATTGCCGACGCCATCGCCGACCGGCTGCAGCCCAAGGGCGTGGCGGTCGTCGTCGAGGCGAGCCACGCCTGCATGAGCGCGCGCGGGGTCCTGAAGCCCGGCGTCACCATGACCACCAGCCGCATGATGGGCGTGTTCCGCGAGGATGTGCGCGCGCGGGAGGAAGTGCTGAAGCTGATGGGCTACTGATCATGGGCGCGCCGGTCGTCTCGCCCCCGGCAGGCACGCCGGCGAAGCGGCTCGCTCCGGCGCCCGCGGTCGGCATGGTTTCGCTCGGCTGCCCCAAGGCGCTCTACGATTCCGAGCGCATCCTCACCGAGCTGCGCCGCGACGGCTACCGCCTTTCGGCCGATTATCAGGGCGCCGACGTGGTCATCGTCAACACCTGCGGCTTTCTCGATTCGGCAAAGGCGGAAAGCCTCGACGCCATCGGCGAGGCGATGGCCGAAAACGGCCGCGTCGTCGTCACCGGCTGCATGGGCGCCGAGGCGGCGCGCATCCGCGAACGCTTTCCGCAGCTTCTCGCCATCACCGGCCCGCAGGCAACCGAGGAGGTCGTCGCCGCCGTCCGCGCAGCCGCGCCCGTCCCCGCGCAGGCGTTCGTCGATCTCGTGCCCGAGGCCGGCCTCAAGCTCACGCCGCGCCACTACAGCTACCTGAAGATTTCCGAAGGCTGCAACCACGCCTGCGCCTTCTGCATCATCCCTGCGCTCAGGGGCCGGCTGGTCTCCCGCCGGCCGGATGCCATCCTGCGCGAGGCGGAGAAACTGGTCGCGTCGGGCACGCGCGAGCTGCTGGTCATCAGCCAGGATACCTCCGCCTACGGCCGGGATCTGTCCCACGCCCGCTTCGGCCGGGCGGGCCTGCGCGCCCACATCACCGACCTTGCCCGCGCGCTCGGCGGGCTCGGCGCCTGGGTCCGGCTCCACTATGTCTATCCCTATGCGCATGTGGACGAGCTCATCCCGCTGATGGCCGAGGGCCTCGTCCTCCCCTATCTCGACATCCCCTTCCAGCACGCGAGCCCGCGCATCCTGAAGGCGATGCGCCGCCCCGCCAGCGAGGCCCGCACGCTGGAGCGGATCCGCACCTGGCGCGCGCGCGTTCCCGATCTCGCCATCCGCTCCACCTTCATCGCCGGCTTCCCGGGCGAAACGGAGGCGGATTTCGCCCATCTCCTCGACTGGCTGGAGGAGGCCGAACTCGATCGCGTCGGCTGCTTCGCCTACGAGCCGGTCGAAGGCGCCGCCGCCAACGCGCTGCCCGGCCTTCCCCCCCGCGAAGTCCGGGAGGAACGGCGGGACAGGTTCATGGCGCGCGCCGCCGAACTGTCCGCGCGCCGGCTGGCCGCCAGGGTCGGCACCACGCGCGAGGTCATCCTCGATGCGGTTGATGCCGATGGCGGCGCGACCGGCCGCAGCACGGCCGATGCGCCCGAGATCGACGGCCGCGTGCTCCTCCGCGACGCCCACGGCCACGCCCCCGGCGACATCATAACCGTCCGCATCGAGGATGCCGACGCGTTCGATCTCTATGGTGCCCCGGCCGGGCGGTGAAGGCCGTCCGCATCGCAACGCCGATCGGCGCCCTCATGGTCCGCACCGATGCAGCGGGCGCTCTCACCCACGCCCGGTTCCACGACGATCCCGATCTTCCAGAGGGCAGCGGCCCCGTCGCTGACGCGTTCCGCCGCTGGTTCGCGGGCGATCTCCAGGCGCTCGACCATCTGCCGCTGGCGCCCGCCGGCTCCGTCTTCCAGCGCTCCGTCTGGGCGGAACTCTCCCGGATTCCGCCCGGCGAGACCCGCAGCTACGCCGCGATCGCCCGTGCGCTCGGCGGTGCGGCGTCGGGCACAGGCCCCAACGCCCGTGCAGTGGGCGCCGCCAATGCGCAGAACCCGGTTGCGATCGCCATTCCCTGCCATCGCGTGATCGGCGCCGATGGCCGTCTCACCGGCTACGCCGGCGGGCTGGCGCGCAAGGCCTGGCTGCTCGCGCACGAAGGCTGGGCGCCGGCCCAGCAGCCGCTGTTCTGAGGCGGGCGCCGGTGAACCTCGCATCGTCCCCGGGGGCGGCCGCGCCGGCGAAATCCCTGCGGCTGCCGCAGCTTCCGGTCTTCGTCCTCGCGATCTTCCTCGGCAGCTTCCTGCTGTTTCTCGTCCAGCCCCTGTTCGGCCGGATGCTGCTTCCGGTGATGGGCGGCGCGCCGGCGGTCTGGGCAACCGCGCTGGTCTTCTTCCAGGGCGCGCTTCTGGCTGGCTATCTCTATGCCCATCTGCTGCAGCGCCTGGCGCTGCGTCTCCAGCTCGGTGTGCATCTCGGCCTCCTTGCGCTTGCCCTCCTCACCCTCCCGCTCGCCGTCGCGCCGGTCGACATGGGCGGCCGCGAGGGCGGCGCGGTCGCGCTCGCGCTTCTCGGGCTGATGGCGCTGTCGGTCGGCCCGGTGTTCCTGCTGGTCTCCGCCCAGGCGCCGCTGCTGCAGGCCTGGTTCGCGCGCGGCGGGCATCCGGCTGCCGCCAACCCCTATATGCTCTATGCCGCCTCCAACGCCGGCTCGCTGATCGGCCTCGTCGCCTATCCTCTCCTGTTCGAACCCTTCACCGGCCTCTCCACCCAAGGGGCGCTCTGGGCATCGCTCTATCTCGGCCTGATCCTCGTCACCGGCCTTTCCGGCGCCGCCGTCCTGGCCGCCGGCCCGCGCCCGCCTGCCGCCCATGCCGCATGGTCCGCGCATGCCGATGCGCCGATCTCCTGGCCGCGGCGCGTGCGCTGGATCCTGCTTGCCGCCATTCCCTCCGGGCTGCTGGTCTCCACCACCACCCACATCACCACAGACATCATGGCGCTGCCGCTCCTCTGGGTGCTGCCGCTTGCCCTCTATCTTCTCTCCTTCATCCTCGTCTTCGCCCGCACCGGCCCGGCTGCAAGCCGGGTCGCCCTGTTCGTCGTGCCCTTCCTCATCATCGCCTATGGCGCCGGCGCGCTGCTCATGTCCGCCCGCGCTGCAACCGGCTATGGCCTGCTGTCGCTGCTGCTCCTGTTCGCGATCGCGGTCGCACTGCACGGCACCCTTGCCAAAGACCGTCCGGCCCCTGCCCGGCTCACCGAATTCTATCTCCTGATGTCGGTCGGCGGCGTGCTCGGCGGCATTGCCACCGCCCTTGTCGCGCCCATCCTCTTCGACTGGACATGGGAACATCCGCTCCTGATCCTCGCCGCCGCCCTCCTCGTGCCGGCGCGCCCGGTCCTGGATTCGCTCGGCAGCGCCTGGGCCAGCCGCGGGATCGAGGGCCGCATCCTGCGCGTCGCGCTGCCGCCCGTCACCCTCGCCCTCTCCTGGTGGCTCGGCGCCTCCCTCAACCTCGTGTCGCCCAGCCCGCTGATGGTCGCCGGCCTCATCGCAATCAGCTTCGCCGCCACTCTCGCCATCGGCCGGCCGCTTGCCTTCACCTGGCATCTCGCCATGCTGATGCTTGCCGTCGGCGGCTGGAAACAGCTCGATATCTCGCTCACCGAAGGCGCCCGCACCCGCAGCTTCTTCGGCGTCTACACCATCGAGAATGTGCAGAGCCTGCAGATCCGCCGCCTTCTCCACGGCACCACCATGCACGGCATCCAGTCGCTCCGGCCGGAACTCGAGGGCGAACCGCTCAGCTATTATGGCCGCATGTCCGGGGTCGGCATGGGCCTTGCGGCCGCGCCCAGCCTGTTCGGGCCGGGCGCCCGCATCGGCTTCGTCGGTCTCGGCGCCGGCAGCATGGCCTGCTACGCCCGCCCGGGGCAGCAATGGACCGCCTACGAGATCGATCCGGCCATGGTCCGCCTCGCGCGGGACAGCGGGGCCTTCACCTTCATCGCCCGCTGCGCTCCGACCATGGAGATCGTCACCGGCGATGCGCGGCTGAAGCTCGCCGAAGAGCCGGACGGCCGCTTCGACATGCTTGCGGTCGACGCCTTTTCCTCCGACGCCATCCCGCTCCACCTGATGACCCGCGAGGCCTTCCAAACCTACCTGCGCGTGCTCGCGCCCGACGGCATCCTCCTCGTCCACATCTCCAACCGCTACCTCGATCTCGAACCGGTGGTGGGCCGGCTGGCCGCGAGCCTGGGCCTTGCCGCGCGCGGGCTTCGCCACCGGCCCGGCCTGTTCGAGGAGGCGGCGGGCCTTGCCATCACCACCTCGCACTGGGTCGCGCTCGCCCGCGACGAGGAAACGCTGCAGCGCTTCCTGGAGCGCACTGACAGCGCAGACTGGGTGCCCCTGCGCGACCGGGTCGATCTCCAGCCCTGGACCGACGACCGCGCCAGCATCCTGCCGGTGCTCCGGAGCGCCCGCGACCTGTTCTAGCCGCGCACTTGCACCCGGCCGACGGCTTGGCCAAGCTGCCGGGCGAGGAGGACGCGCATGGACAACAAGGGCCCGCTGATCGGTGGCGCGATCGTCCTCGCGGGCGGGCTGGTGGCGCTCGTCATCCTCGGCCTGCGCACCACGGAAGAGGATGCGCCGGCACCCGGGCAGACCATGCTGGTCGAGGACGCCGCCGCCCCCGCACCCATCGAGGCTCCAGACACCGCGCCCGTCCGGCCAGCCCCCGGGCCGGATCCCCTGCCCCGGCAACAGCAACAGGCCCTTGCGCCCGCCCCGCCGCCACCGCAGGCCACAGCGCCCCCCCCACCTGCCGCCATCGCCTCGATCGCCGGCGCCTGGCACGATGAGGAGCACAACGACTATCTCGTGCAGCAACAGGGCAACCAGTTCGCCCTCGTCTCGGCGCTCGGGCCGGCAGCGTTCATTGCCGAGGGGCTGGTGCAGGGCCAGAACCTGCGGATGCAGGGCGGCTCGGTCGCGCTGGGCGTGGCGGTCGACTGCACGGGCCGGGTGATCGGGCCGCCGCAGCGGCTTCGCTTCACCTGCACCACCAGCACCGGAGACAGCTTCAGCGCCGAATATCACCGCCCCGGCGAGGGCTGAGCGGCGTCCGCCGGAGTGTTGCCTCAGCGGCGTCCGCCGCGGTCCTGGCTCAGCGGCTTCCGCCGCGGGCTGCGCGGCGCTAACCGCAGCGCATGGCATCTCCGCTTTCCGTCCTTCTCCTCGGCGCCGGCGGCCGCGAACATGCGCTCGCCTGGAAGCTTGCGCAGTCCCCGCGCCTCGGCCGCCTCCTCGCCGCCCCCGGCAATCCCGGCATTGCCGCCCATGCCCAATGCGTCCCCGGCCTCGACATTCTCGATCCCGCCGCCGTTGCGGCCTTCGCCCGCGCGAACGCGATCGATCTCCTGATCCCCGGGCCTGAGGCGCCGCTCGCAGCCGGCGTCGCCGATGCCTGCCGCGCCGCCGGCATCGCTGTCCTCGGCCCCTCGGCTGCCGCGGCCCGGCTGGAAGCCAGCAAGGCCTTCATGAAGGAGATCGCAGCCGAAGCCGATGTGCCCACCGCCCGCTGGGCCAGCTTCGAAACCGAGGCCGCCGCGCTTGCCCATGCCGCCACCGTGCCGCTGCCGCTGGTG
>JBKBXK010000134.1:0-5727 GCA_046314095.1 Thermaurantiacus sp.
GGCGCACGAGCGCGGTCACGCGGCCGAGCCACGCCGCCTCCGCGACCACGAGCTGCCGACTGCCGGGGACCGGAGGCAGGATCTGCATCCGCTGCCCCTCGACAGCGACAAGGCGGCCGAACGCGAAGCGCCCGACCGGGCGGGGGGCGAGCACATCGCAGTTGATCGCTTCGACGAACCGATCGGGTGGCAGTTGTTCGAGCCACAGCTGATCCCCGGTGCGGTAGTCGCCCTGGGCGGCGCGGACCAGGAGGCCGACCAGCCCGGGCCGTGGCTGGGGAAACTCCAGCTCCATGGCGCTTGCAGGCGCTTCGGCGCCCTCGGCCTCGAGCACGGCAGCGACGGGAACGACCTGCGATTCATCGGAAACGATGAGTGCGGACGGCTCCACCTCGAGCGCGGCAGCGAGCCGTTCGACCCAGGTGATGGTGAGGTTGCGCATGCCCGTTTCGAGGCGGCCGATGGTGACCGCGGTCGTCGGCGGGTCGCACCGAGCGGCGACCTCCGCGAGCGTGAGCCCGCGGGCCTTGCGGACCTCCCGAACACGATTGCGCATGAAAACGACGTCCTTTCGAGGTTACGATCTTTCCTACAAACAGTCCTATATGGCAAGTTATGCGTGTTGTCGATGGAGGGCCCCCATGATTGACCCGCAAGAATATCCGAACCGGACTATCGGTCAACGCATGCTTGCGCCGTCCGATGCAGTGGACCGCCAGGTGGTCGCCGTGAACCTGGCGGAATCCCCGCTGGGCTGGCTTGCCCGCCGACGTTTGCTGACCGGCACGCAGGTGGCCGCCGGCGAGCGCCTGCGGCGGGACCATCATCATGCCGGCCTTTCCGCCCGGGTGACCATGCGCTGGGACACGGCAGCGCGCCACCGCGCGCCCGGTGGCGCAAGCGGAGCGGATCACGCCGCGCTTGGGAGCCTCGACGCCCGCAGGCGATTCGAGCGGGCGATGGAAGCGGTAGGCCCCGGGCTTTCGGACATCTTGTGGCGGGTGGTGTGCGAGGGTGAGGGGCTTGCCGATGCGGAGAAGGGGCTTGGATGGCCGACGCGGGCGGGAAAACTGGTTCTCGGGTTGGCGCTGGACCGCCTCGTGGATCATTATAGAAACCAGAACGGACACAAAAGTGATTGACAACCGTTACGATATGGTATAGGGCTTTTGGCACGCTCCGGAAATGCGCCCGCAGCCACTGACTGGCTGGAACCGATGGCGCCGGAGCGCGCCCAACGGGGCCATTCGGGGCCGGGCGGCACGCGCCGCCCGGCCCCTTTGGTGTCCGCATGGTCTCGCAACGGGAGGTGACATGGCCGAACGATCGCTTCTGGAGCGGTTGGCGCTGGCGCCCGAGGAATTGCGACGGGAGCTTGTGGAGGCCATTCCGCCCGGCAAGCGGCTGGCGCTGCTGCGCGACTGGCGCATGCAGGCGCGCCCTTCGCAACTGCCCCCGGATGGCGACTGGGCGACCTGGCTGATCCTTGCGGGGCGCGGGTTCGGAAAGACCCGGACCGGCGCCGAATGGGTGACGCGCATGGCTCGCGAGCTTCCCAATGCGCGGATCGCACTGGTGGGCACGACGGCGAACGATGTGCTGACGGTGATGGTCGGCGGGGAATCCGGGCTGCTTTCGGTGGCGCCGGCAGGCTTTCGGCCCCGACTGGTGACCTCGCGGCGGGAGCTGATCTGGCCGAACGGGTCGCGCGCGCTGATGGTTTCGGCCGTGCAGCCGGACCGGTTGCGCGGACCGCAGTTCCACTTTGGCTGGTGTGACGAGATTGCAGCATGGAGCCGGCCGCAGCCGGTGTGGGACAATCTGCGGATGGGACTGCGGCTGGGCGAGCGCCCGCGGGTGGTGGTGACGACCACGCCGCGGCCGATTCCGTTTCTGGAGCGGCTGCTGCGGACCGAAGCTATCGTGGTGACCCGTGGCGCCACAGGTGACAACCGGACCAACCTGCCGGCCGCGTTCCTGCGCGACATGGCGGCAAGCTATGCCGGGACCGCGCTGGGGCGGCAGGAGCTGGAAGGCGAGATCGTGGCGGCGCGCGAGGGCGCGCTCTGGTCGCCCGAACTGATCGAGCGCTGCCGATGCCCGGAGGTGCCGACGCTGACGCGTGTGGTGGTGGGCGTCGACCCGCCGGCCGGCCCCGGCACCTGCGGCATCGTGGTGGCCGGGCTGGATACTGAAGGACATGCGTGGGTGCTGGCGGACGCAAGCATCAGCGGCGCCACGCCGGAGGGCTGGGCGGCGGCAGTGACCTCTGCAGCGACCCGGTTCGAAGCGGATTGCGTGGTGGCGGAAGTGAACCAGGGCGGAGCGATGGTTGCAGCGGTGTTGCGCGCCGTTGAGGCCACGCTTCCCCTGAAGACGGTTCGGGCCGCACGGGGGAAGGCAGCGCGGGCGGAGCCCGTTGCGGCCCTCTACGGGCAGGGGCGCGTTCGCCATGCCGCCGGGTTTCCGCAGCTTGAGGACGAGATGTGCGGGCTGATGGCCGGCGGCGGATATGAGGGGCCGGGGCTTTCGCCGGACCGGGCCGACGCCTTGGTCTGGGCGCTGACCGAGTTGTTGCTCGGCACCAGGGAGGCCGACCCCAGCTTCCGGGTGCTGTGAGTGGTGACGGCGGCGACGGCGTCGGGACGTGACAAACGACGGGGCGAAACGGGGCGAAATCTTGAGAGCCGAGAGGAGTGCCGATGACCGAGTTCATCGAATGGATGCGGCTGCGCGGGCGGGAATCCTCGACCTGGGCCGGGCTTGCAATGATCGCAATCGTGCTCGGCAGCGAGCCGGCACAGGCCCATGCCGTGGTGCAGGCGATCGCGCTGATCTTCGGCGGCGGACTGGTGGCAGCCGGGCCCGTTCCGCATGACGACGAGCCCGGGCAGTGATCCGCTGGCCATTGCGCGACAGGAAGGGCGTCGGCGGCGGCTGGGGGCCGCGCTGGTCGGGCCGGCTGCGCGGCGGCGCGACCGAGGCCGAGCCACCTGCCGGATATGAGGCGCAGGTGCGCGAGGCCTTCGGCCGCAATGCGATCGCCCAGCGCGCCGTGCGGCTGGTGGCGGAGAGCGCCGGGAGCGCCCCCGTGACCACGGCGGAGGGGGGACATCCGGCCCTTTCGCTGCTGGACCCGATGTTGCTCGAGACCGTGGCGACCCACCTGCTGCTGCATGGCAACAGCTGGATCGAGACCGGCTTGGACCTTTCGGGACGCCCGGCTGCGCTGTGGACGCTGCGCCCCGAACGGGTGCGGCCGGACCTCGACGCGGATGGCTGGCCACAGGCCTGGCTCTACCGGGTGGGCGCGCGGGACATTCGCTATCCGGCCGAGGGGGACGCGCAGCGCCCCGGACTTCTGCACCTGAAGACGGTAAACCCGCTGGACGACCATCTCGGTGCCGGGTGCCTGGGCGCCGCCATCGAGCCGGTGGCGATGTTGAACGCGGCTGCCCGCTGGAACCGATCCCTTATCAGCAATGCAGCCCGCCCTTCGGGTGCCATCGTGCACGAGGGCAAGGCGGGGGTGCCGCTTTCGGCCGAGCAGTTCGACAGGCTCCGCGAGGAAATCGAGGCGGGCTTCCAGGGCGCGGCCAATGCGGGGCGCCCGATGCTGCTGGACGGCGGGCTGCGCTGGCAGCCGCTGGCGCTGACGCCTGCGGAGATGGACTTTGGACGCGCACGGGAGGCAGCGGCCCGGGAAGTGGCGCTGGCCTTTGGCGTGCCGCCGATGCTGCTCGGCCTGCCGGGCGATGCCACCTACGCCAACTATGCCGAGGCCAATGTGGCGCTGTGGCGGCTGACGGTTCTGCCGCTGGTGACCCGGATCCTGGCGCGCCTTTCGGCGCACTTCGCCCGCTGGTGGCCGGGAACGCGGCTGGAAGTGGATCTCGACCGCGTGCCGGCGCTGTGGGGCGACCGCGAGCGGCTGTGGCGCCATGTGTCGGACGCCTCGTTCCTGACGGTGGACGAGAAACGCGAGATGCTGGGCTGGGGACCGATGGAGCCGGCGGCATGAGCGGCCATGTGACGATCTCGGGCTATGTGAGCCGCTTTCACACACCCGACGCAAGCGGGGACATCGTGCGCCCGCAAGCGTTCCTCGGCAACGCGGCCGATGTGCCGCTGTTGTGGCAGCATGACCTTGGTCGGCCGATCGGGCGGGTGACCCGCCTCACCGAAGATGCGGGAGGGCTTTCGATGGAGGCCCGGATCGACCCCAACTGCCGCGATGGGGCCGATGCCCTGGCGCTGATTCGCTCGGGGGCAGTCGACGGCCTCTCGTTCGGGTTTCGGGCGAAGAAGGCCCGCGCCCTTCCGGGCGGCGGCCGCGAGCTTCTCGCAATCGATCTACTCGAATGCTCGGTGGTGACCCTGCCGATGCACCGCCAGGCGCGGATCCTGACGCTCGCGCCCTGATACCGGGCGCTGGCCCCGGACATTCCAACTGAACGGAGAGACGGATGCTGGACTATGAAACCAAGGCCCAGGTGATGGTGACCGCGGCCGAAACGCCCGACGGCGACCGGCACGCACCTGCCGCGCCGGCACTCGAGACCATGCAGAGCACGGTCGAGGCGCTGAAAACCGAAGTCGCCGCGATGGCGCGGCAGATGGTGGAGCGGACTCGCCCGCCATCCGGCGCCGCCCCGACAGCCCCGAGCGGCGAGACGGCATTTGGTGCGCGCTATCTCCGCAAGGGGCTGGAAAGCGGCCTGGAGCTGAAGCGCTTCTCGATCTCGAACGGCGCCGAGGGCGGCCTTGCCGTGCCGCTGGAGATCGACGCGGTGATCGAGCAGCAGCTGCGCAGCATGTCGCCGATCCGGCAGATCGCCAATGTGGTGAAGGTGGGCAGCTCCAGCTATCGGAAGCTCGTTGCCGTGGGCGGCTTTGCGAGCGGCTGGGTTTCCGATGTGGCGCCGCGCCCCGAGACGGCGACGCCATCCTTTGTGGAAGTCGCGCCGCCGATGGGCGAGCTCTACGCCAACCCGGCCGCAAGCCAGTCGATGCTGGACGACGCCATGTTCGACGTGGAGGGGTGGCTTGCCCGCGAGATCGCCGCGGAGTTTGCACGCGCGGAGGGCGTGGCGTTCGTCAGTGGCACCGGGACCAGCCAGCCCAAGGGCTTTCTGACCTACCCGACGGCGGCCACCGGCGATGCGACCCGCCCCTGGGGAACGATCCAGCATGTGCCTTCGGGCGCGGCGGGCGCGTTCCCGGGGACCAATCCGGCGGACCGCCTTGTCGACCTCGTGCACGCCCTGCGCACGCCCTATCGCCAGGGCGCCAGCTGGGTGATGAACTCGAACACCCTGTCAGTGATCCGGAAGTTCAAGGACTCGACCGGCGCCTTCATCTGGCAGCCCGGCCTGGGTGACGGCCAGCCGGCGACGCTTTTTGGCTATCCCGTGATCGAGGTGGATGCGATGCCGGACATCGGCGCGAACGCGCTTGCAATCGCCTTTGGGCAGTTTGCGTCGGCCTATCTGGTGGCCGAGCGCGGCGAGACCGCCGTGCTGCGCGACCCCTATTCGAGCAAGCCCTTCGTGCATTTCTATGCGACGCGGCGGGTTGGCGGCGCGCTGGTGAACAGCGAGGCCGTGAAACTGCTTCGGTTCGCGACGAGCTGATTGTCTGCGGCGGCAGGCCAGGCCCACGAAACACGCCAGGCCCCCGCCCACCCCCCCCCCCCCAAATAAAAACCCCCCGGCGCGGCGCCAGAAC
>JBKBXK010000134.1:5737-6016 GCA_046314095.1 Thermaurantiacus sp.
AGGCCAGTTTCACGCTCGACCCGAACGGCACGCCGAGGGTGGTGGTGAATGTGTCGAACCGGGCCGGCTATGCCCGATCCGGCGGGCAGGCGCAGGCAACCACGCGCACCAGGCAGCTGGTTGCCACCAGCACGCTGCGCCGGCCGTGGAACCAGCAGTCGCAACTGGACGAAACCGACAACGGCAACGGCACGCGCACCATCCGGCTGGCGCTGGATGATTATGTCTATGCCGGCGATGTGGTGACCGTTTCGGTCGCTGATGGCTGGCGCACGGGGC
>JBKBXK010000135.1:0-5924 GCA_046314095.1 Thermaurantiacus sp.
ATCTGAAACCCCGAGCGGACGACCAGATGCGGTTCGACCTTTGGGTACGGCCGACCGCCGGGGGAGAGGAGCGGATGGCTGTGGACAGCCTTGCCCTCTCGCCCGGCGACGTGGCGCTGTCGGAAGCCGAACTCGCCCGGCGGGAGCGGGCGCGGCTGGCCGGCACCCGAGGCATCACCGAGTATCGCTGGGCCCCCGACGGCCTGAGCCTGCTGGTGCCGCTCGATGGCGACGTCTGGCTGGCGCCGCTCGCAGGCGCGCCCCGGCGTCTGACGCAGAGCGACGACAGCGAGGTCGATGCCAAGATCTCGCCGCGCGGACGCTATGTGTCGTGGGTGCGGGGGCAGAACCTCTACGTTCTCGATCTCGAGACCGGGCGCGAGAGAAGGATGACCCGCGATGGCGGCGGCGCGATCAGCTGGGGCCTGCCCGAGTTCGTGGCCGAAGAGGAAATGAAGCGCACCACCGGTTCCTGGTGGTCGCCCGACGAACGGCGGATCGTGGTCGCGCGGGTGGATGAATCGAACGTGGCGGTGGCGGTGCGGGCAGCCATCGGCTCCGACGGCACGCGGGTGACGGAGCAGCGCTATCCGTTTGCCGGCACGCCCAACGCAGTGGTGACGCTGCATGCGTTCGACCTGGATGGGCGTCGCGCCCCGCTGCGGATCGACCCGAGGCCTGACCTCGAATATGTCGCGCGCGTCAACTGGCTGAGCCCGGAGACCATCATCGTCCAGCGCCAGCCGCGCGACCAGAAGCGCCTGGACTATGTGCGCGTGGATGCACGAACCGGGCGGGGTACAATAATCTTCTCCGAAACGTCGGAGACATGGACCAACCTCCACGACGATCTCGTGCCGCTTGCCGACGGCCGAAGCTTCCTTTTTTCGTCCGAGGAAACAGGCTTTCGCCACATCTGGCTGTGGGATGGCGAGACCCGCCGCCAGGTGACCCGCGGCGACTGGCCCGTCGATGCGCTGCTGGGCGTGGACGAGGAGGCCGGCACACTCCTGTTCAGCGCGTTCGTCGACACGCCGCTCGAAAAGGGCCTCTATCGCGCGCCTCTCGATGGCTCGACACCGCCGGTGCGCCTGGCCGATCCGGGATTCTGGGTCGAGTCCTCGTCGGACGCGCGCGGCAAGCGGGCGATCCTCACCCGCTCCGCCCCCGGTCAGCCGCCCCAGGTGGAGCTTTTGGATGCGACCCGGGGCGACCGGAGGTGGATCCAGCAGAACCGGGTGGCGGACACCCCCTGGGCAGCGCATGCGGGTGGTTTCGTTGCGCCCGAGTTCGGAACGCTCGCGGCCGTGGACGGGCAGACCATGCACTGGATGATGCTGAAGCCGCCGGGCCTGCCGGCGGGTGCGCGCGCGCCGGTGTTCTTCGAGGTTTATGCCGGGCCGGGGGTGCAGCGTGTGCGCCGCGCATGGGGCAGTCCGCTGCATCAGCATCTGGTGCAGCAGGGATGGATCGTGTTCATGATCGACAATCGCGGCACCGCCGGCGCCAGCCGCGGCCGCGCGTTCGAGGAGCCTCTCTACCGCCGCGTTGGCGTGCTGGAGGTGGAGGACCAGATCCGTGCGTTGCAGTGGCTGAAGAGCCAGCCTTTCGTCGATGCCGACCGGGTTGCTGTCTATGGCTGGTCTTATGGTGGCTACATGGCCCTCAGGCTGATGACCGAGCATCCCGAGGCGTTCCGTGCCGGCATCTCCGGCGCGCCGGTGACCGACTGGACCCTCTACGACACCCACTATACCGAGCGCTATCTCGGCAACCCGGCCCAGGACATGGCGCCCTACGAGGCGTCCGATGTGACCGGCCGCGCCGACCGGCTCGCGCGGCCAATGCTGCTGATCCATGGTCTCGCGGACGACAATGTCGTGTTCGATCATTCCGCAAAGATGATGGCTGCGCTGCAGCAGGCGGGCCGCCCGTTCGAGACGATGGTATATCCCGGCCAGACGCACCGGATCGCCGGCCCCGTCCTGCAGACCCATATGTGGACGCAGATCATGGACTTCCTCCGTCGCCACGTGCTGGAGCCGTCCGCGAGCGATGGCGCGCGCCCATGATGCACGGCCGGATTGCCACGGCGGCCGTGCGTTCCTAGGAAGCAGCCGAGCGCACCGCCTGTCATTTGCCAACATCATGTCCTTGCCGCGCATCTGCGGTCCATCCGGAGATATTCATGCTTTACGTCGACATCCCCACTGCGGACGATCTTCGGATTCTGATCGAGGCCGCGCATCCGCATTCGGTATCGATCTTCATGCCGACGACCCCGGTTTCGGGCGAGGTTTCGGGCGATCCGATCCGGCTCAAGAACCACGTCAAGGCCGCGCTCGACGAACTTCGTGCGGCCGGTGCGACCAACCGCGAGATCGGGCCGCTGGAGGAGATGCTCGACGAGCTCGTCGATGACATGGAGTTCTGGCGCTTTCAGGCGCGCAGCCTCGCCATCTTCGCCACACCCGAGACCCTGTTCACCTTCCGGGTGCCGAACCACTTCACCGAGCAGGTTGTCGTGTCTGACCGCTTTCATGTGAAGCCGCTGACGCGGACCATCACCTTCCCGAACACGGCCTGGCTGCTGGCGCTGGCGGATGAAAGCGTGCGGCTTCTGGAGATCTCGCCGGGGCTGCCAACGATCGAGGTGAAAGTCGCGGACCTGCCGAAGTCTGCTGCGGACCATGCCAACAAGGCGTCCATCAAGGACCGCTCGCCCTCTGGCCGGTTCACAGGCGGGGAGGGGGTGCGCAAGCGCCACCAGCAATATTGCCATGCCATCGACCGGGCCATCCGGCCGGTGCTTGCCGGCCATGATATTCCGCTGATCGTGGCCGCCGATGTGGAACTTGGCGCCATCTATCGTGCCGTCAACAGCTATGCGCACCTGGCGCCGCGCAACATTGCGCACACCCCCGTCAGCATGACCGATCAGGACCTCGTCGAGCGTGCGCGCGAGGTGCTGGACGAGGTCTATGCCGAAAAGGCTGTCGCGTGGCGGCAGCGGTATGACGATCGCTTCGGGGCCGGTCGGGCCACGACCGACATTGCCCAGGCTGCGCGGGCGGCCACCATGGGTGCCATCGAGGCGCTTGGCGTCGATATCGACGAGGTCGTCTCCGGCACGGTCGATGCCGATGGCGCGGTCCATTTCTCCGAAGCGCCGACGGCTGCCTGCTATGGCGTGATCGACGAGACGTTGCGGCGCGCGTTTCTCACTGGCGCCCGGATCCGGGCTGGCCGCAAGGACGACATGCCCGACGGCAAGCCGCTTGCAGCAATCCTGCGCTGGCCGGTCTGAGCGTCAGAACATCATCGAAATGGCCACGCAGGTTGCCGCGCCGACGATGATGTTCATCGGCACGCCGATTTTCAGGAAATCCGCAAAACGGTAGCCTCCGGCCGAGTAGACCATCGTGTTGGTCTGATAGCCGATCGGTGTGGCAAAGCTGGCCGAGGCGCCGAACATCAGGGCGACGAGCAGCGGCCGCGGATCAATGCCCAACGCCGCTGCAAGCCCGAGTGCAATCGGAACCATGACTGCGGCGACGCCATTATTGGTAACCAGCTCGGTCAGAACCGAGGTTGTGAAATAGAGGAGGAGAAGGACCACGAGCAGCGTCTGGCCCTCCATCAGCGGCGCCACCCACGAGATGATGAGGTCGATCGAGCCTGCGCGGGACAGAGCGCTCCCGAAGGCCAGCATTGCGATGATGAGGATCAGCACATTGGCATCGAGCATGCTCCAGGCTTCGTCTGCTTCAAGGCAGCGTGTGAGCAGCACAAAGCCGACCGCCAGCGTCGCTGCGATCGCGATGTCGGCAATCCCCAGCGCCGGGAGCGCGATGGTGAACACCATGGCGAGGATCGCCCACCTCGCCTTGTGGCGACGGAATCGCCGCGCAGTGGTTGCCTGGAGCCCGACCAGGTTCGGGTTTGCAGCCATGTCCTGACGGCTTTCCTGATCCGCCAGGACCAGCATCCGGTCTCCGGCCCGGATCCGCACATCCTGCAAGGTCGGGCCCGCGACATGGTTGAAACGCGCCATGCCGACCAGCTTGACCTTCAGCCGGTTCAGAAACGGCATCTCGGTCAGCGGTCGGCCGAGCGACGGGTGGGACGGCCCGACCATCACCTCCACCATGCGGCCCTCGACCTCGTGATCGGGCGGAATGTCGACGTCGCGGAAACCGGGGCCGGAAATCCCGACGCGCACTTCCTTGTGCGTCACCAGCCCCGCAAGTTCATGGCTCGAGGCAACGACGAGGAGCCGGTCACCGGCGTCTGCCACCCAGTCGTCCAGATCGTTGCGCTCGATCTGGCCACCGCGCTTCACCCCGGTCAGCTTCAGGCCGGGCTGGCGAAGCCAGGTGGCGTCGCCCAGCCGCTTGCCGTCGAGGCCGGCCCCTGGGAGCACTTCCAGCTCGCTGAAGAAGCTCATCTCGTCCGGCTCGGCCGGACCCATGCTGCGCCGATCGGGCAGCAGGCGCGGGCCAAGGATCAGGATGGCGACGAGCCCGCTGGCAAGTGCAACGAGACCGACTCCGGTGATCTCGAAAATGCCGAACGGCGCTTCGCCCCGATCCCGTGCGACCCCGTCCACGATCAGGTTGGTCGATGTTCCAACAAGGGTCAGCGTGCCGCCGAGGATCGCGGTGTAGCTCAGGGGAATCAGAAGCTTGGTGGGAGCAACATCCATTGCGCGGGCAAGCTTCTGCAGAATCGGAATGCCAAGGATCACGATTGGCGTGTTGTTGAGAAAGGCGCTGCCCGCCGCCACGCCCGCAAACAGCTCGCTGAGCGCGAGGCGCGGAGACGTGCGCGCCACACTGAGGATGCGCGCCGTCACCACTTCGATCACCCCTGTGCGGACCAGCGCACCCGAAAGCACGAACAGCGCTGCAATTGTGACCGGCGCTGGATTGGAAATGCCGCCGAGCAGATCCTCGGTGCGGAGCAGTCCGGTGAGCCCCAGAGCAAGCAGGCCGCCCATCGCAACCACTGCTGGCGGATGGCGCTCTGCCGCGAAGGCAACGAACGTGAGCAAGAGCACCAGGAGACCGATGACATCTGCCCACGCGGCCAGCTGGCCATGCAAATCGACGAGCATCGTCAGGGACGCGCCGGGACGGCTTCCGCCGGAACGATGGAGGCCGTCATGCCGGCGCGCGTGTCGGCCAGCGGGCCCGGGACAAGCCGAATGGCGCCCGCGGACGGGCGATCCAGATCAATGATGAGCGCAATCGCCGTCGACAGCATCAGATAAATGAACAGACTGATGCCGAAATGCCTCCGCCCGCCACGGGTGAAGCCGCCGAGGGCCGCCGTGACCAGCGCAAAGGCGATAACTGCAAACAGCACCACGCGCGGCAGCCGGATCATGAAGGTGGTGCGCCGGGATTCGGCGAGGTCGATCACCTCGTTGACCGATTGGACGAGACTTCCCGCCAGCGGCGCCGGCTCGATTACCTGCACACCACGCATTGTGATGCTCCAGAGCCGGCCCAGTTCATCAGTGGACGCCTGCTGCAGGCGGCGGAGCGCATCCAGATCCTCGCCCGCGGTGAAAATAGCAAGTCGTGTGTCGGTATATCGGGTGAGCGATTGCAGCATGGCGCTGCGTTCCGGATCGGGCAGCAGCTGGGCACGAAGATAGGCGGTGCCGATGGCGTTCGCCTCTGCCAGCACCAGCTCCCGGCGCTGGTCATAGCGACCAAGGCTCATGGAATAGGTGAAGCCGATGATGAAGGCGAGCAGCGCCACCGATGCGCCGACGAGCGCCGTCTCGGAGTCCGTGCACGGCTCGCGCATGAGGCGCCGCTGAAGCAGAAAGCCGATCTGATACGCAAGCAGCAGCGCGCCAAGAATGAGGAGCGCCTGCACCCACACCGGCAGATGATAGAGGGTGCTTCCGACCC
>JBKBXK010000136.1:0-5923 GCA_046314095.1 Thermaurantiacus sp.
TCTGCGAGCAGCGGTTCAACGCGATGGGCGGCGGCAAGCCTTCGACCGTTTTCGACCTGCTGGGCGCGGCGCAGGTGGGCAAGGCCAGCTTTTCCGGAATGCGGCTGCTGCACCGCCTGCGCGATGTGGCGCCCGTCTGGCCGTTCCAGGTGCCGCGGCCCGGCCGGCCGCTGGTGGTCGAGATCTATACCCGCCTGTTCCTGCGGGAGGCCAGCGGCCGTGGCCGCAAGATCCGCGAGCATGACGCGCTCGACGCGGCGCTCTTGGCGCTCGGCAGCGCACCGCTCGCGCCGAGCGGACCGCTTTCCGACCATGAGACGGACGTTCTCGTGTCTGCGGCGGGGCTTCGGCGGCTGGCGGCAGACCCGGCCCGGTGGACGCCCTCGGGGCTGCTGCCCGAGGTCGCGCAGACCGAGGGCTGGACCTTCGGAGTCGTCTGAGCCACCGGGGCGGACATGGGCAGCAATCCGCCGTCGCTGCGGCCCGTCGCGCCGCGACCCGAACTTGTCGGGCGTCCACAGGTTGCGGACCTCTATGGCGACATCGGCCCGACTCCGCGCCGGCGCTGGAGCGACCTGGTGCCCGGGCTCGCCGTGGCGCTTCTGGCCTTGCTCGCCGCCGCCTTCATCGCCGACCGGCATGGCGCGCCGCTCACGCTGATGGCGCTGCTGGTCGGCCTGGCGCTCAACTTCCTCGCGGCCGACACCCGGCTGACGCCGGGCCTCGGCTTTGCCGCGCGCGAGCTGCTGCGGCTCGCGGTCATCCTGATGGGTGCGCGCATCACCTTTGCGCAGATGGGAGAGCTTGGCGTTCCAGCCCTTGGCGCGGTGATTCTGGTGATGGGGGCCGGGCTGGGTGCGGCGGTGCTGCTGGCGCGATGGCGCCGGGCGGGGGGCTGGTTCGGGCTGCTCGCAGGCGGTGCGGTTGCCGTATGCGGAGCGTCGGCCGCGCTTGCGCTTGCAGCCGCGCTAGGGCCACGGCGCGCGCCGCCGGAGGCGCTGGCGGCCGTGCTGGTGGTGACGGCGGGGATGAGTGCCCTTGCGATGCTGGCGTGGCCGGCGCTTGCGCATGCCATGGGGCTTTCGGATGCCCAGGCCGGGTTTCTGTTCGGTGCGGCGATCCACGACGTCGCCCAGTCGATCGGCGCCGGCGTCGGCTGGAGCGCAGCCGCCGGCGAGGTCTCCACCATCGTGAAGCTTGCGCGGGTGGCGCTGCTGGCGCCGCTCGTCGGCATCGCCGTGCTGCTGGTCCGCCGGGAAGGCGACGGGCCGGGCGGGCGGGCGGAGCTGCCATGGTTCGTTGGCGGATTCCTGCTGCTGGTGCTTGTGAACTCGCTCGGGCTGCTGCCGGCGGCCGTGGCCGGCGCAGGCGCGGAGGCCTCCACCTGGCTCCTCGCGCTTGCGGTTGCGGCAACGGCGATGCGCGCGCCGCTTGGCGAGCTGCGCCGGGCCGGCGCCACCCCGCTGATCGTGACGGGCGGCGCGACGTTGGCGGCCTTGGCCTTTGCACTCGCCGCCGCGGTGCTGCTGTTCTAGCATGGTATCCATGCTTCCCTTCCTTCTCGTTGCCGCCGGGGGCGCGATTGGCTCGGTGGCCCGCTATGGCGCGTGGCGGCTGGCAGGCGCGGCAGCATGGCCCTGGTCCACCTTCGTCGTGAATGTGTCGGGCGGCCTGCTGATGGGGCTGTTGACTGGCTGGCTTTTGGCGCGCGGCGGGCCGGAGGAACTCCGGCTGTTCCTGGGTGTCGGGATTCTCGGGGGGTTCACCACCTTTTCCGCCTATTCGCTCGATCTGGTGGCGATGGTGGAGCGCGGCGACTGGGGCGGTGCGGCACTTTATGGCCTGGCGTCGATGCTGGTGGCCGCGCTCGCGCTCGCAGTGGGGCTCTGGCTCGGGCGGCAGCTGGTATGAGCCGCGACGTGCTGATCGGCCCCGAGGATGACGGGATCCGGCTTGACCGCTGGTTCCGCCGCCACATGCCCGAGGCAAGTTTCAACCAGGTCTCCCGATGGGCGCGCACGGGCCAGCTCCGGCTCGATGGCAGGCGAGCGAAGCCGGGGGACCGGATCGCCCACGGCCAGACGCTGCGGGTACCGCCGCTGGAGCCGGAGGCACAGGCACGGCCGCGGCCAAGCCGCCGCGAGCCGACGGACGACGAACTGGAGATGGCCCGCTCAATGGTGATCCATCAGGACGAGTCGGCGCTGGTGCTCAACAAGCCTCCCGGGCTTGCGGTGCAGGGGGGGACGCGCACCGCAGTGCATGTCGACGGCCTGCTGGATGCCCTGCGGTTTGGCAGCAAGGAACGGCCGCGGCTGGTCCACCGCCTCGACAAGGACACTTCGGGCGCGCTGCTGATCGCGCGGACGGCGCGGGCGGCCGCCTTCTTCGGGAAATGTTTCGCAACGCGCGACACGCGCAAGCTCTATTGGGCGCTGTTGATGGGCGAGGTGCCCGACGGGGCGCAACGCATCGACCTCGCGCTGGCCAAGCAGCCGGGCACCGGCGGCGAGAAGATGGAGGTGGCAACGGGTGGCCAGGCGGCTGTGACCGATCTTCGGGTGATGGACCGGGCCGGCAACCGTGCGACCTTCGTGGAAATGCGGCCCAGAACCGGCCGCACCCACCAGCTTCGCGTGCATTCCGCAGCGATTGGCCATCCGATCGTGGGCGACGGGAAATATGGCGGCCGCGATGCGTTTTTGACGGGCGGCATTTCGCGCAAGCTCCACCTGCACGCGCGGCGGCTGGTGGTTGCGCATCCGGACGGCGGCAAGCTGGACGTGACGGCCGTGCTTCCGGAGCATTTCGCGGCCAGCGTGGAGATGCTGGGGCTGGAGGCCACGGACTGATGCAGCGGCTGCTGATCGGTGCCGGCCTCATGCTGTTGCTGGCCGGCCTGTTCTGGCCGTGGCTCTCCCGGCTCGGGCTGGGCCAGCTGCCCGGCGACATCCGCATCGCGCGCGGCAACTCGACCTTCTATTTTCCGCTGATGACCGGGCTGGTGCTGAGCCTGGTCCTCAGTGCACTTCTCTGGCTGTTCCGGCGCTGAGGCCTGCGGCAGTCAGTTCATTGGCAGGATCTCGTCGACCGCGCGCCAGTCCGTCGGGCCCTGCCAGTGACTGTGAGCGATGCGGATCATGTGCATGGTTGCTTCCACCTCGCGCTTCCAGTGGGAGAGGAAGCGCCCGAGCACCGGGAAGAAGGGCGCCACATCATGTTTCTGGAAAACGAACAGCTGCAGGATCGAGGGGTGGTCCGGCATCCAGTAACTGATCTCGGCCGTCAGGAGGCCATAGCCCTGCGGGCGGAGCAATCGCGTGTCAGCGCTGTCGTTCATGCATGTCTCCTGTCGTGTCTCCCTTGCCAGTGCCTCCGTTCCGAGCCCGTGCGCGCCTGATTTCCGCTTATGCTGCAATGAAGAAACGGCAGCTGGCAAGAGCCGTTGCGCCGAACCGTTGTCGCGGGCATGAGAGGGGTCATGCGCCTCGCCGTCTTCGACTGTGACGGGACCCTCGTTGATTCCAGCCACAATATCGTGACCGCGATGGCGGAAACCTTTGCCAGGCATGGGCTGGAGCCGCCGCCGGCGCCGCGCGTCCGCCATGTTGTCGGCCTGTCGTTGGGCGAAGCGATGGCGGAGCTTCTGCCCGAGGCAGGCGGCGCGGATCACGCGGTGCTCGCGGGCACCTACAGGACCATCTACCAGCGGTTGCGCGCCGAAGCGCGGCTTCGCCCCGAGCCGATGTTTGCCGGTGTGGCCGGCCTGCTCGAGCGGCTGGTCGCGGACGGCTGGCTGCTGGGCGTTGCAACCGGCAAGAGCGATCGCGGCCTGCTGCACGTGCTGGACGGGCATGGAATCCGGCACCACTTCGCAAGCCTGCACACGGCCGACCGGCATCCATCGAAGCCGGATCCGGCCATGCTCCTGGCCTGTCTTGCCGACACGGGTGTAGGCGCCGAGGATGCCGTCATCATCGGCGACACCGTCTTCGATATCGGCATGGGGCGAGCGGCGGCGGTGCGCGCGATCGGCGTATCCTGGGGCTATCATGCACCTGGCCAACTGCTCGCTGCCGGGGCGGCGGCCGTTGCGGGCGACGCCGCCGAGCTGCAGGCGCTGCTCGATGGCTGAGCCGGGCCGGGATCCCGCCGAAGCGCGGCTCTGGTGGGTCACGCTGTCGCGTCTCGTGGGCGTCGGGCTGGTGGTGCTCGGCCTGTGGCTTGCGGGAACGACCGCGGGTGCCGGCGAACGGCCGTGGGTCGGGCTTCTGGTGATGGCACTCGGGCTCGCGTGGTTCGTGCTGGTGCCGCGACTGCTGCTGAAGCAGTGGCGGAGCGGCGGGTGAAGCGTTTCTGGACACATGTGACGGTGGAGGAGGCCGCCGACGGCGTCGCCGTGCTGCTGGACGGGCGGCCTATCATGACTCCGGAGCGGCGACCGCTGGCGGTGCCGCGCCGGGCGCTTGCCGAGGCGATCGCCGAGGAGTGGCGTGCGGCAGGACCGCTGGTGCATCCGGAAGAGCTGCGGCTGACGGGGCTTGCCAATGCAGCGCTGGACCACGCCGGCCCCGCCCGGGAAAGCTTTGCGGCCCGACTCTCCGACTATGCCGCCTGCGATACGCTCTGCTACCGCGCCGAGGCGCCGGAAATCCTCGTCGCGAGGCAGATGACGATCTGGGAGCCGCTGATGGAGGCGGTCGAGGCGCGGCTTGACACACGATTTCTCCGCCAGACCGGGGTGGAGTTCCAGCCGCAGCCGGAGCCGGCGCTGGAGCGGGTGCGCGCGGCCTATGCCGCGCAAGGGCCGTTCCGCCTGGCAGCGCTCTCGCCAGTCGTCTCGATCACCGCCTCGGCCATCCTCGGGCTTGCGCTGGCGGAAGGGCTTGCGTCCGCCGACGAGATATGGCGGGCCGGGCTTCTGGAGGAGATGTTTCAGGCCGAACGCTGGGGCGAGGATGCCGACGCAGCCGCGAGCCGGGCGCTGCGCCGGTCCGCGTTTGATGCCGGCGTGCGCTTGCTCGCGCTCGCCTGACGCCTTTCAGAGGCCGGAGAGAAAGCGGGCGATGGCTTGCGCCACGCGTGGCCGGACGGCGTCGTGGAACAACCAGTGGCCGACCCCCGGCAGCATCTCCATTTCAACCTGCGCGCCCGCGGCGCCGAGCGCGAAGCCGGTGCGCGCGGTCACACGGTGCGGGGTGATGCGATCCTCGCTTCCGCAGATGAGGAGGCAGGGGAGGCCCTGCAGGCGCGCATAGTCCACCGCAGCGCCGTTCGATGAATCGAACTTCGGAAAGGCGATCTGTGCCAGCACCCGGCCCGAATCCCAGGTGAGCTCTTGAAGCGGGCCTTCCTGCTCTTCCTCGGGGACGGTGTTGAAAATGCCCCAACGAGCGCCAGCGCGGTCGATCAGCGTAGGCCGCTCCCACCAGCCCCATCCCAGCGTGACGCCGGCGAGCGTCCGATAGGGCGCAAGCGCGAAAGCCTGGGCGGCAGACGAGGGCGCGCTTGAAAGCAGGATCAGGCCGGCGGGCCGAACCCTGCTTGCCACCAGCTGCGCCAGAAGGCCGCCCATCGAGTGGCCGCAGATCACGTGGCGGCCGAGGACTTTCGCCTCTGGAAGGAGCGCGGCCACATAGTCCTGCAGCCGGATGTCGGCGAGGCCCTCGGGCGCCTCGGCCCCTTGTGGAAGCTCGTGAAACGGGAGCGCAGGCGCTCGGCTTTCCACGCCGACGGCGGCCAGTTCGGTACGCAGCGTCTCGAATGTGGAAGGACGGCTCCACATGCCGTGCACGAACAGGACCGGAGGCGGCATGGCGGCGGCCCGTTCGTCTTCAGCTGACCACGCCGGCCGAAGCGAGTGTCGCCATCGTGACCAGTTCGGAGGCGCCAGACGTCATTGGCGCGATCTGCACGGGCCGCG
>JBKBXK010000137.1:0-5891 GCA_046314095.1 Thermaurantiacus sp.
GCCTTCGGCGTCAGCTCACTTTCGTCAGCCGCGGCAGGGTCACCAGCGCCTGCCGCTTCGCGATCGTCAGCCGCGTGATCCATGGCGATCCGTGGGCCACGAACTGGCTCGGTGTCATGCCAACGAACGTCTTGAACTCCCGGATGAAATGGCTCTGGTCATAGAAAGCGCCGGCAGCCGCCGCCTCCCAGCCGGCCTCGGGGTCGAGCCCGAATCGCACCGCCGCCTGCAGCGCACGATACTTCCGCGCCAGCATCTTGGGCGGCGCGCCATAGATGCGCTGGCACAGCCGCTCCACCTGCCGCGCCGACATGTTGATGGCCCCGACCAGGTCATCGACCGACGGGTTGACGCTGTCCGCCAGCCACGAGTCCGCGGCCCGGGTAAACCACAGCGGCGGTGGCTTCGCCTGTGCCGAGAGCAGCAGGAAGAAGGCATCCGCCGCGCCGACGATATCGCGTGCGCGCGTGGCTTCCGCCATCTGCATCCAGCAGCGCAGGGCCGCCTGGCCCGCAACGCTCACGAGATCCACCACCTGGTCGGCGAACTCGTTCGCGCCCGCGCCCACCAGCGCCGCCCAGCCCGCCGGCAGCAGGCCCGCACCGAACAGGCGGATCGGCCCCTCCGCCTCGAAATGCATGGCAACATCGGTCGGGCCGCACAGCCCGGCCAGCGGCACCGGCACCGGTGCTGTGTCGCCAAAGGCGAAGGTCCCACGGCCGCGGATCAGGAACCGGACTTGCGGAAGCTCTGCGCGCAGCGTGTCGCTGATCCGAAGCGCGCTGGTCTCGAACAGATAATAGCTGCTCACCCAGCTGCGCAGCGGCGCTGCCGGTGCGAAATACCGGAGCGAAAAGGAAGGGGGCGCGGTCAATCGGCGGCTCCCACGCCTTTCGGGCCGACCGTTCCTGCGCACCCCCCGGCACGCCCCAGATTCATACGCCCCGCCTGTTCCAGGGTCTCATTCCTTGGCGACCTTGTTGGCACCAGTTTCGAACTCGCGATTCGGCGCGTCAAGCCTCAATGCGTGGCAGCAGCGTGAACGGGTTCAGCAACCAAGAAAAAATGGCCCCGAGGCAGAACCCCGGGGCCATGAAGTGTGGGATGGTGCAAGGTGTCGTCGCCTGACGTTGCCCCGCCCTGCGAAGGACCCATGCACCTCCCTTGGGTCGCAAAGCGGGGTTAATCCACAGGCCCCTTCGGGTATTGGATGGATTCGACAGAAACACGCGCCTGCCGCGTCTCCGCCTGCGCCAGCGAAACCCAGCCATGAACCTGTTCGCCCAGGATGTTGAGCGGGATGTCGCCGGCGCGCAGCACGGCATCGTGGAAATCGCGGATGTCAAACCGGTCGCCCAGTGCCTTGCGCGCGTCCTCCCGCAGCCGGAGGATTTCCAGCTTGCCGATGGTATAGGCAGTCGCCTGTCCGGGCATCACGGCATAGCGGTTGACGGCCCGCTCGATCTCCACCCGGTCCGATGGGGTGTTGTCGAGATGATACTGGATCGCCTGTTCCCGGTTCCAGCCCAGATCGTGGAGGCCTGTGTCCACCACCAGGCGGACTGCCCGCCACAGCGCCATCTTCAGCCGCCCGAAATCCTGCCACGGATCCTCGTAGAAACCCATCTCCTTGGGCAGCAGCTCGGTGTAGAGCGCCCAGCCCTCGGAGTAGGCGGTGAACCCGCCGAAGCGCCTGAAAGCAGGGAGCCCCTCCAGTTCCATCTGGATGGCGCGCTGCATGTGGTGGCCTGGCAGCCCCTCATGAAAGGCCAGCGCGTCGATCTCGTAGATCGGCATGCCGCGCATGTCGTAGAGATTGGCGTAGTAGACACCGGGGCGGGAACCATCCTCCGCGGGCGACTGGTAGAAGGCCTTGCCGGCCGTGCGCTCCCGGAACGGCTCGACGCGCCGCACCTCCATGGGCGCGCGCGGCAGGGTTCGGAACGCTTCGGGCAGCCGTTTTTCCATCGCTGCGATCGATGCACGCGCCCGGCGCAGATACTCCTCCCGGCCCTCCTCGGTGTTGGGCAGGTAGAATTCGTCGCTGGTGCGCACATGCGCGAGCAGGTCCTGCACGCTCCCCTGCACTCCAAGCCTCGGCATCAACGCCTCCATCTCCAGATGGATGCGCGCCACCTCGGAAAGCCCCAGCGCATGCACTTCGGCTGCCGTCATGTCGGTCGTGGTGTGGAAGCGCAGCCGCTCGGCATACCATTCGCGACCTTCCTTCAGCCCGGTGATGCCGTCGGTCGGCCGCGCCAGCTTCGCCTGCGCCTCCATGGCGGCGATCAGGCGCTGGTAGGCCGGCTGCACCGAGTCCCGAAGCGCCACCTCGGCTTCCCTCACCAGCCTTGCCTTCTCCCGCTCGCCCACCTCCAGCCGCCCCACCTTGGCGCGGAAGTCTGCCAGCAGCGCGCTGTCCGCGCCGTTCTCGAACGGCGCCCCGCGGATCACATTGCGCGCAGCGTCCACCACCAGCGGATACATCCACGCCGGCCCGCCGTTTCCGGCCTGCGCGCGGGCGCCAGCCACGTCCACCAGCGTGTCGATCTGCGGCCCCAGCCCCCTCAGCCGGTCAAGATAGGCCTCCGCATGGGCAAGCGTGTCCACCCGATGCTGGCCGATCAGGAAGGCAGGGAGCGCCGAATGCGCGCCGCCCATCTGGTTGAACGGCAGTTCCAGGTGCCGGAACCGGTGGGCCGCGGCCTGCCGCTCCACCCGCGCCTCGAACAGGCGATAGGAAAGCCGGGCCGAATCCGAAAGCGGCGCGCCGGCGAACTCCCGCCGCATCTCCTCCAGGAAGGCCAGTTCCTCGGCCATTGCGGCGTCGGCTGCGGCATCCGAGGGATCGTTCCAGCGCCCATAGTCCGCATCGCGAATGCCGCGCTGGGTCTTGGTGAGCGGGGAACGCGCCAGGAGCGCCTGGTCCTGCCGCTCGAACAGCGCCATCAGCGCAGCATCGGCGCGCGCGGTCGCGTCGGCGGCTGGCACGGCAACCGTTGCGTGCACCGGCGTGGCAAGCGGCATCAGCGCGGCAAGGGCGGTGGCGGCCAGAAGGACGGAGAGGCGTCGGGTCACGTGGTGCGGCTCCTTGATGTTGCGTTGCCGACATACAGCAGGCCGCCGCGCCATCAAGCGATTGCGCGATCAGGCCGGCGCGCGAAAAACCCCGCGTCTGCCGCAGCAGACGCGGGGTGTTTTCCGCGTGACGAAACGGATCTCCATGCGCGACGCGCCCCCGCTGCGCATGTCCGGGCCGGTTTCCGACCCAACGCCACTTCTCTTTCAAGAAGGGTGCCAAACCCCTAACATACTGGAATCCCGTCCGAAGGCATTGCCCAAAAGGATGCCGACTGTAAACTCTGCCGACAGGCTCGGCGCCGGATTTGGTTAATGGCACAGAGGGTGCGGACTTTGCTCCGGCCGGCACTTGCCGGTTCAACCGCTCCGCGTCTTGCTCTAGGCGCACATGGTGCCACTGTCCGCCTACGCCATGCTCCGGCCCCTGCTCCTCGGCCTTCCGCCCGAGACAGCGCATGATCTCACCCTCCGCGTTCTCGAGCGCCTCGGTCCTCAACGCCCGTCGTACGACCCAATCCTGAGGACCACCCTTGCGGGTCTTGATCTTCCCTCGCCCATCGGCCTCGCAGCCGGGTTCGACAAGGATGCCCGGGTGTGGCGGCAGATGCTGGGGCTCGGCTTCGGCTTTGTCGAGGTCGGAACGCTGACCCCGCGCTCCCAGGTCGGCAATCCCCGCCCGAGGGTCTTCCGCCTGCCTAAGGACGGCGCCGTCATCAACCGGCTGGGCTTCAACAATGGCGGCCTTGCAGCCGCCATGCCCCGTCTCGCCCCGCATCCGGGTCTTGGTGTCAATGTCGGCGCCAACAAGGACAGCGACGACCGGATTGCCGACTATGTCGCGGCCGTCGCAGCGGTGCGCGAGACCGCCTCCTGGATCACCCTCAACATCTCCTCGCCCAACACGCCGGGCCTGCGCGGTCTGCAGGGCGCGGCGCTGCCGGAACTGCTCGCAGCCGCCCGCGAGGCACGGGGGGAGGGCGGACCGCCGCTGTTCCTGAAGGTCGCGCCGGATCTCGACCCGGCACAGATCGATGCCATTGCCGGGGCGGCACTTGCTGCGCCCGTGGACGCGGTCATCGTCTCGAACACCACCATCGCCCGGCCTCAGGGGCTCGTGGGCCGTCACGCCGGAGAGGCCGGCGGTCTCTCCGGACGGCCGCTGATGGCGCCTTCCACGGTCATCCTTGCCGATTTCGCGCGCGCCACGGCCGGCCGCCTGCCGCTTGTCGGCGCCGGCGGCGTTGCCACGCTGGACGATGTTCTCGCCAAGTTTCGCGCCGGGGCCAGCGCCATCCAGCTTTACACGGCCCTCGTCTACGAAGGCCCGGGCCTCGTTGCCCGCCTGAATCGCCAGCTCGCGGCGTGGCTTCGTGCGGCGGGGCTCGCGTCTCCGGCCGACATTCCCCGTGAGTGGGCAGGTTGAGCCTGGCCGCGCGCGCGCGTAACGGCACAGGAATGCGCGTGATTTTGCCCCTGTTGCTGCTCCTTGCCGCCGTCCCCGGCAACGCCCAGCCCGCCCCGCCCGTGGCCGACCGGCAGACCCAGGCCACCATCCAGACCTATCAGCCCGATGCGGATTTCGCCCGCCAGGCACCCACCGAAACGGTCGCAGTCGGTCGTGGCGTCGTTACCTCGGCAGACCCGCGCGCAACCGAGGCGGGGCGCGCGATGCTTGCCCGTGGCGGCTCCGCAGCGGATGCCGCCATCGCCATGATGATTGCCTTGACCGTCTCCGAGCCACAGTCCTCCGGCATCGGTGGCGGCGCGTTTCTCACCTTTCACGATGCGCGCACCGGGCGCATCATTACCATCGACGGGCGGGAGCGTGCGCCCGCATCCGCCACCCCGGATCGCTTCCTGAAACCGGATGGCACGCCGATGGATTTCCGCGAAGCCGTTGCCGGTGGCAAGTCGGTCGGCGTCCCCGGCCTCGTCGCGCTCGCCGCCGAGATGCACCGCCGCTGGGGCCGGCTGGCGTGGGCGGACCTGTTCGCCCCGTCCATTGCCCTGGCACGCGACGGCTTCACCGTCACCGAGCGTCTGAACCGGTTCACCGGGTTCCGCACCGATCTTCTGGCGCCCGAGGCGGCCGCCGTTTTCCTCGGCCCAGATGGCAAGCCCTGGCCCGTCGGCCATGTCCTCAAACAACCGGAGCTTGCCCAGACGCTGGAACGAATCGCCCGCGACGGGCCGCAGGGATTCTATTCCGGGCCGGTGGCCGAAGCGGTTGCCCGCGCGGTCACGCAAGCGCCCATGAACCCCGCGCCGATGACGGTCGCGGATCTTGCCGCCTACCGGGTTACCGAGCGCGACGCGCTCTGCCGCCCCTATCGCCGCTGGCGCGTCTGTACCATGGGTCCGCCGTCGGCCGGCGGCATCGCCGTGCTGCAGACCCTGAAACAGCTCGAGCGCTTCGATCTTGCCGGCCTCGGTGCGGACAATCTTCTCTCGTGGCACCTGATTGCGGAATCGCTCCGTCTCGCGCTCGCAGACCGGGAGGCTTTCGGGGCGGATGCCGATTTCGCGCCCGTGCCCGTCGAGGGCCTGCTGGCGCCCGAATATATCGCAGCCCGCTCCGCCCGCATCCGGCCCGAGCGCGCGATGGAAGACGCGCCCGCCGGCACGCCGCCCGGCCTGGCGACCGCGCGCAATCGCCTGCCGCTCGCCGATGTTCCCGCCACCTCGCACCTCGCCGCGGCCGATGCAGCTGGCAATCTCGCCAATGTCACGTCCACCATCGAGGCGCCATTCGGCTCCGGGCTGCTTGCCGCAGGCTTCCTTCTCAACAACCAGATGACCGATTTCGATCT
>JBKBXK010000138.1:0-5873 GCA_046314095.1 Thermaurantiacus sp.
GTACGCCGCCTCGAGCCTCTGCACCGCATCCCACGCACGCAGGGCGCACTTTATGTCCCGCTGCGCGGCCCCCGGGGTTGCCACATAATAATAGTCTGTGTCGATCTGGTTGTGCCGGATGTAGTTTTTAAAGGGGGTGATGGGAACCGAATTGGGAGATTTGGTGGAACTGTACCAGAGCATGTCGAGCCCGGTCGGCAGACCATCGGAAAAGGCATCGATATACTGGTCCCAGGTGCCATTGAAACTGGAGCAGAACAGCATGTAGTCGTTGGCGAGCCGCTCGCGGCCCTGCCCGAGGTCCGGCCAGTCCCCGCGACGGATGATGACCCCTCGCGCGAAATGAATGATGGACAGACCCAGAAGGCCGGCAAGCCGCTCGGGAAGCGCGCGCACGGCACGGAACAGAAATGCATTGAACCATGTCCGCTCCGGACGCATCGGCGTCAGCACGTTCATGGCGTAGGCCTTGCCAGCCACGTTCGACATGGCTCTCCCCTTTTTTGGGCTCTCCCCCTTGCCTCCTGGAGACTGGACGCCGGAACGGACGAGGTCAATCTCGCATCGCCGCCGGCAATGGGCTAACGGCTGGGAACGATGATCGCCACCGCCATCGCGGCCAAGTTCTTGCCGCTGTTCCTGGTGGCTGCCGGGCTCCTCGGGCTTGTGGCCGGCAGCTTCATCGCGACGCTGGTGATTCGCTGGCCGCGCGGCGAAGCCTTGAGCGGCCGGTCGCGATGCGATCAGTGCCACGCGCGGCTGGCCGTTCGCGATCTCGTGCCGGTCGTCAGCTGGGCACGGCTGCGGGGCAGATGCCGGCATTGCGGCGCGCCGATTGACTGGCGCCATCCCGCAATCGAGCTTTCGGCTGCACTGCTTGCGATCGTCATGCTTGCGGCCGCGCCGGGGCCCGAGGGGCTGGCGGGCATTGCCTTTGCGTGGTTCCTGCTCGCCATGGCGGCGCTCGATGCCGAGCATTACTGGCTGCCGGATCGGCTCACCCTGCCCTTCCTCGGCGCTGGCCTGCTTCTCGGGTTCGGTGCCCTGCCCGAGCGGCTTCTGGGCGCACTTGCCGGCGCCGTCATGTTCCTTTTGCTTCGATACGCTTTTCAGCGCCTTACCGGTCGCGAGGGGCTTGGGCTGGGCGATGTCAAGCTCATCGCAGGCCTCGGCGCGTGGTTAAGCTGGAGCAGCCTTCCGCCGTTAATCCTGCTCGCGTCCCTCATCGGTCTCGGAGCCGCGATGCTCAGTCTTTCCCGCTCCCGGCGCACAGGCAGCGCCACGCTTGCGCTGGCAGCGCCAGTGCCGTTCGGTGCCTGTCTCGCGATCGCGGCACTGCCCATCTGGCTGCTGCAGGCGGCTGGCCCGGCATGAGCGCTAGAGACTTCGGGTCTGCGCGGGCAACGGCCCGGCTTGGTCGCCTTGTGGCTGCAACAAAAGTGCAACACTTGCCGCCCAAAGGGCCAGAGGCCCGCCCGCCCGCAGGATTCGCCATGTTTTGTCTTCACGGCACGCGCTTGCTGCCATCGCTGCCGCAGGTGCAGCCGTGACGCGCGCGTTCGGCGCCGCAGTCCATGCCGGGCATGGCGTGCTCGCGCTCCTTGGCCTTCTCGCGATCCTCCTCGGCATTCGCGCAGCCGAGGCTCTGCGTGCGCCGCTTCCAGCCTTTCCGCAGATGACGGATCCTGCCGTCGCCGATCGCCAATTGCTGGCCAGCAGCGACCCGTTCTTTCCCGGAACGCCGATGGGCGAGGATTTGCCTGTCACCTCCCTGCCGCTGTCGCTCCACGGGGTGCGCGCCGACGCGGCGACAGGGCGCGGAACGGCGATTGTCGCCTTGGCTGACGGGCAGCAGGCGGTGTTCATGGTCGGCGAAATGCTGACGGAAGGGGTGCGGCTGGTGCAAGTGTCGATCGACCATGTCGTCATCGAGCGCGATGGCATGCGCGAATCGCTCTGGCTGGCAAGCCCGGGCGGCGGCGAAAGCGCCAGCGGCATCGTTTCAGACCCGATGGCGATGCCGGGGATGTTTTCGACGCCCGCCCCACCCGCGCCGGCCGACGAACCAGACGATTCCCGCCACCTGCCGGGAGACGAGGAGCATATGATGGACGGATCCAACTGATGCGCCATCTGCCCTTCCGCAGGTCGCTCCTGGTCCTCGCCGTCGCCGGACTGCTGCCACTCCCGACCGCGGTTGTTGGTCCGGCGATTGCGCAGACGATGATCAATCTGCGCGATGCCGACATCCGCGCCTTCATCGACGATGTCGCCAAGGTGACCGGATCTTCGTTCATCGTGGACCCCCGCGTTCAAGGCCGAGTGTCTGTCGTCTCCGAGCGCCCGCTGTCCCGTCAGGCCTATTTCGAACTGTTTCTGGCGACGCTTCGCGCCAACGGCTTTGTGGCGGTTCCCGTCGGTTCCGGGCAATACCGCATCCAGCCTGCAGAGGCTGGGGCCGGAGCGGCGCAACGGGGTGGCGACCGTTTCACCACTGCCATCATCCCGCTCACGAACATCGATGCCCAGTCGGCGGTGGAATCAATCCGTCCGCTGATCTCTCGAAATGCCAGCGTCGCCGCAAACCGCGCCGGCAACGCACTGGTGATCACTGATTTCGCCGACAATATCGGCCGGGTGCGCACCGCGCTGCGCCAGATCGATCAGGATCGCGCAGCCACCCGCGTTGTCCCGCTCCGGAATGCCGGTGCAACCGAATTGGCACGCTCGCTCACGCAACTCCTTGCACCCCGCCGGGGTGACGCGGATGTGCGCGCGACAGCGGTGGTCGTGCCCGTCGAGGGATCCAACGCGGTTGCGATCCGTGGTGAAGCTGGCCAGGTCGCGCGCGCCGCGCAGCTTGCCGAGGAACTTGATCGCCAGGCGGTCGGCGGCCTCGAGACCAGGGTCATTTACCTGGAGCACGCCGATGCTGCGGCCATCGTTCCGGTCCTGCAGACCCTGGTGGGCCAAGCCGTCACCCAGGCCCCGCCGATGACTCCGGGCGGCGGCGCGCCAGACCTGCGCCGCGCCGGGCCTGGCGGCCAGGAAGGCACGCAGCAGGCCCCTGCACAGGCTACGACGCCCACCGACCTGGGCGTTGCCGCAGGTCAGCAACGCCGCGCTGTCATTGCGCGTTACGAAGGGGCGAATGCCGTCGTCATCTCTGCCCCGCGTGAACTGATGCGGGATCTGGGCGAAGTGGTGCGGCAGCTGGACCAGCGCCGGCGGCAGATCCAGGTCGAGGCCATCATCGTCGAGATTTCCGACACGGCCGCCCGGCAGCTTGGTGTGCAATTCCTGCTGTCGGGGACCAACCGCGGCTCGATCCCCTTCTTCGCCACCAACTATACCAACGCCGTGCCCAACATTCTCGCCGTTGCCGGCGCGGTGGCAGCCCAGCGTGGCGTAATCGACGGGCCGCTGGCCCAGGCGTTCGAGACGGCGGCGGCCAATGCCCTCCTTGGCCCCAATCGGCCTTTCGGTGCCACCGGCGGATATGGTGGCGGCTTCGGATCGGCCGGCGTATTCGGCTTTGTTATCAATGCCGTCCAGAGCGATGCCGCCTCCAATATCCTGTCGACGCCCTCTGTCCTCACGCTCGACAATCAACCGGCCCGGATACTGGTCGGCCAGGAAATCCCGGTCACCACGGGAGAGGCGCTGGGCCAGAATCTCGAGAACAGCTTCCGCACCGTGCAGCGGCAGGATGTGGGCATCCAGCTGGCAGTGAAGCCGCAGATCACCGCTGGCGGGAACATCCGGCTCGACATCAAGCAGACTGTTTCCTCGATCGCCAACATCGTCGACCGCGACTTCGTCCTCAACAAGCGCGAGATCGAGACGTCGGTCACTGTCGGCGATGGGGAAATCATCGCTTTGGGCGGTCTGCTCGACGAAACAGAGCAGCGACGGCTGGAGAAGGTGCCGGGCCTCGGCGACATTCCGGCGATCGGCGAACTTTTCCGCTCTCGCACGCGGCAGCGGCAAAAGACCAACCTGATGGTGTTCATCCGGCCGACCATCATCGAAAGCCGGGAGCAGGCTGCCGAGCTGACCGCGAGCCGCTGGGACGGCATCCGCAATGAGCAGGAGGCGCAGTCGGGTTTCGCTGCGCTCGATGCACTCGCCTACCAGTATCTCAGGACGTATCCGCCCTATCGGCCGCATCCCTTCCCGCCCGCACTGCCCGGTTCCGAGATGCCCTGATGGACACACCGCCCTTTCTTCGACGGGCCAGCGCCGTGGCGACAGAGGATGCACCGCTGGCCCCAGCTGCCAACCTTCCACTGCTTCCCTATGCCTTCGCCCGGCGAACGGGTGTGCTGTTGCTCCGCGACGAACCGGGCGTGCTCGCGCTGTCGCCCGCTGCACAGCCGGCCGCCGTGGTGGAAGCCCGGCGCGTCGCCGGCCAGCCGCTTGCACCGCGACACCTGTCTGCAGAGAATTTCGACCGGTTGCTCTCGGAAACCTATGCGACCGACGGCCTGGCCGCGGCTGCCGATGCCGCCGCCACTGCGCCGCTTGCCGATCTCGCGGCGGACACGGCAGATCTTCTCGACAATGACGATGCCGCCCCTGTGATCCGGCTTATCAACGCCATCGTCGCGCAGGCAGTTCAGCAGGGCGCCTCCGACATTCACCTGGAGCCCGGCGACAGCGGCATGACGGTGCGGCTGCGCCGCGACGGCGTAATGGAAGAGGCGGTCCGCTTGCAGCCGGAGCTGGCGCCGATGCTTGTCTCCCGCGTCAAGGTGATGGCCCGGCTCGACATCGCCGAGAAACGCCTCCCCCAGGACGGACGGATGAGCCTGCACCTCGGCAGCCGCACCCTGGATGTGCGCGTGTCCACACTTCCGGCCCGCGGCGGAGAGCGGGTGGTGATGCGCATCCTCGACCAGTCGGCGGTTGCACTCTCGCTTGAGGACCTCGGCCTCGATGCCGAAACGATGGCTGGACTGCGCGATGCGCTTGCCCAGCCCAATGGCATGATCCTCGTGACCGGCCCGACCGGTGCGGGAAAGACAACCACCCTCTACGCCGCGCTCCGTCTGCTGAACGATGGGCGCCGGAACATCCTGACAGTGGAAGACCCGGTCGAATATGCCGTGCCCGGCGTTGGCCAGACCCAGATCGAGCCGCGGGTGGGCCTGACTTTCGCGGCCGGCCTGCGCGCGATCCTGCGGCAGGATCCAGACGTGGTTCTGGTGGGCGAAATCCGCGACCGCGAGACGGCCGAAATCGCCGTGCAAGCTGCCCTGACCGGGCACCTCGTGCTGTCGACGGTGCACGCAAACTCTGCCGCAGGCGCCATCACGCGGCTTCGCGACTTCGGCGTGGAGCCGTTCCTGATCGCCGCGACACTTCGCGCCGTGGTGGCGCAGCGGCTCGCACGCCTTGTGTGTTCCAGCTGCGTCGGAACCGAGCCCCTGCCGGCACCGCTTGCAGCCAAGCTCGGCCTCGCGCCGGGACTCCACGTCGCCGAGGCGCATGGATGCCCCGCTTGCCGGATGAGTGGCTTTGCCGGACGCAAGGGGTTGTTCGAGTTGATCTCCGTCCACGGCGAGGTGCGCGCGCTCGTGAACGATGGTGCCTCCGAAACCCGTCTGGAAGCAGCAGGGCTGCGCCGCTCGCTCGCCGAATCGGCGCGCGCACTGGTAGTGGAGCGACGTACCACGCCCACCGAGGTCCTGCCGATGTTCCAGCGCGACGCGCTGGCGGCAGCGGCCGAATAGCCCCGCTGCCGCAGCCATGAACGCGCCCCTTCGCCTTGATCGGCCCAGGAGCACAGCGGGCCGCGCGGCGCCACGCCTGTCGCCATCACGCCGCGCGGTTCTCGTTCGGCAAATGGCGACGCTTGCCGCGGTGATGCC
>JBKBXK010000139.1:0-5866 GCA_046314095.1 Thermaurantiacus sp.
GAGTCACGACCACGGCCCGGCGGCGACGGACAACCGGCGTCCCGGCCAGCAGCCGCACCCCCCAGAGAAGCAATAGCGGAACCGGGATGGCTGCCGCCAGCCCGAATGCCTGCAACCCGAGGTCGGCGATGAGTGCCCCGGGGCGACCGGCCAGATTGGTGGGCAGCGCATCGGTTGCCGTGTTCAGCGACGGGTCGGCCGGGTTGTAGCTGATCAGGGCGGCGATGAGGCCGACCCCGAGCAGGAGCAGGGCGATTCCGAGCCCCCAGCGCCAGAGCAGCCGCAGCAAAGCGAGACTGGCAGCGACCGCCCGATCCCAGGAGCGGGCCATCCGCCTGCGCAGTGCGGTGCCGGCGCCGTTCCACGGCGCTGCGCTTCCGAGCGTTTGCGCGCTGCTCTTCATATCTTGTCTGAATGCCTGAGGGCGGAGTCCCCGGTCAAGCAGATGTTCCTGATTCGGTCTCGTCGATTGCTCGTGCGTGTGGTGACGTGGCCGCTACGCAACAAGATGCCCGGGGCTCTCCAGAGAGCCCCGGGCAGAAGGAGAGGACCATGGAAGTCCTTGAAGCGAGCACAGGAGCCCGAAGGCACCCGATAAGCGCAGAGCAAATGCCGTGCCAAACCTAGAAGGGAGCGCGTAGAGCGCTGCGGCCGGAACAGATTTGCCTGAATTTTGGGCGACGGGACGCGGCCGGGCTCCAGATGCCTATTTTCTGGGCGGCCGATCGCAAGGTCGCATGGGCTGGAGCATGCGCAATCCCGCAGCTAGGAGCGAGGCATGGCGAGCGGCGGTTCCATCGACACCATTATCGTGGGCGGAGGCCTGGTGGGGCAGACGCTGGCGCTTGCACTGGAAGCGCACGGGCTTCGCGTTGCCATTATCGAGCGGGCCGACCCGGACAGCCACCTTGCGGCCAACTTCGACGGACGCGCATCGGCAATTGCGAGCTCGTCGGCGCGGATGCTGACTGTGCTGGGACTGGGCGGACTTCTGGAGGAGGAGGGTTGCTCCATCCGCGCCATACGCGTGACCGAGGGGTTGCGACCGGGGGGCGTCCACTTCGAGCCGGCGGAAGCAGGCGACGACAGCCCGCTTGGCATCATGGTGGAGAACCGGCTGATCCGCCGTGTGCTGCTGGAGCGGGTTCGGGCCAGCCAGGCGATAGACTTCCATGCGCCTGCCCGGATCACATCGGTCGAGCGGGGCCGCGCAGGCGTTCGGGTGCAGCTGGAGGATGGCGCTGCACTGACGGCGCCGGTGCTGGTTGCAGCCGACGGCAGACGGAGCCGGATGCGGGAGGAGGCCGGGATCCGGGTCGCACGGTGGCAGTATCCGGCCTCCGGGATCGTCACCATGATGGCGCATGAAAAGCCGCATGGCTCCGTGGCCTCGGAGATCTTCTATCCCACAGGCCCCTTCGCGATCCTGCCGATGACCGATCTGGCCGATGGGCGGCATCGCTCCGCACTGGTCTGGACCGTGCCGGCGAAGGACGCGAGCGGTATCGTGAAGCTGCCGCCCCGCGCGCTTGCCGCCGAGGCGCGCCAGCGCATGGGCAACATGCTGGGGAAGATCGAGCTGATTGCCCCGGCCGAGGCCTGGCCGCTGGGCTTTCACCACGCCGAGCGTTACCGGGCGGAGCGAACGATCCTGGTGGGCGATGCCGCCCACGGAATCCACCCGATTGCCGGCCAGGGCCTCAATCTCGGCTGGCGGGATGTGGCCGCGCTGGCACAGGTGCTTGCCGAGTCAGCCCGCCTCGGGCTCGACCTTGGCGACCCGCAGGTCGGCGCTCGGTACGAGCGCTGGCGGCGGCTGGACAATGCGATGGTCGCCGCGGCGACCGACTGGCTGGCACGGCTGTTCGCGGTGCCGGGACGGCCAGCGGCGGCCGTGCGGCATCTGGGCCTGCGGATCGTGGAGCATACGCCGCCCCTGAAACGGCTGTTCATGTCCGAGGCGCGGGGGGAATCCGGAGATCTTCCGGCGCTGCTCAGGGGCGAACTCGCCTGAGGTGGCAGCGCGGAGCGTTTACTCTTTCGGCCACGCAATGGCTTCCTCGGGGAGCATCACCGGCACGCCATCCCTGACCGGATAGGCCAGCCCTGCCTGTTTCGAAACAAGCAGCCGGCGATCCGCCAGCCAGGTGAGCGGGCCGCGGCTGAGGGGGCAGACGAGCAGCTCGAGGAGCCGCGGATCCAGCTCCTCGGCCTCCGTCCCCGGTTCAGCCGGGCTGGTCACTGGACCGTGGTGTCGCCGTCGCCCATCACGCCGGTGGCGTCGGCGGCAAAGCGCATCAGCGCGGTCAACGTGCGGGTGCGCTGGGCAAGGTCGGGCGCCTCGAGCAGGGCCTGACGCTCGGATGCCTCGAAAGGGCATACGGCAGCAAGCGTGTTGATCAGGCTCTCGTCGTCTGCTGCCTTGACCGCCTCCCAGTCAGCGGAAAGCCCCTGCGCGTCGAGATAGCGCTGCAAAACCGACTCCAGATCGGCTCGCATCACCTCCGGCAGCGCGGCTGGCTCGTGCCAGTCGGCCAGGAAGGGCGCGTAATCCGCGCGCACCTGCCGGTATGGGGTGGTCACCGGCAGTTCCTCGACGATCCGCACACGGGTGAGCCCGGACAGGGCGATGAGATAGCGTCCGTCGCCCGTTTCGGAGAACTGGGTGATGCGGCCGAGGCCGGCCACCTCATAAAGACCCGGCCGCTCATCGCTTCCGTCGCCCCGCGGCTGCGCAATGGAGATCAGCCGGTCTCCCGCCATGGCATCGCGCACCATCGCAAGGTAGCGTGGCTCAAAAATGTTGAGTGGCAGCGTTGCGCGGGGAAGGAGGATGGCACCGCCAAGCGGAAACACCCGGATGGTGGGGGGGAGTTCCTCGGGGCCTGCAACCGGATCGTCCACGTCGCCTGCCACCGTCAGGAGAAGATCAGCTGCGAAAGGCGCCGGCGGGTCGCGACCGACCACGGGTCACCAAGGCCGGCGGCTTCGAAGAATTTCAACAGCCGTGCACGCGCCGCGCCTTCGTTCCATGCGGGATCTGCGGCGATGATTGCGAACAGCTGGTCGGCTGCGGCATCGCGCTCTCCCTTGGCAAAGAGCGCACCGGAAAGTTCGTAGCGCGCCTCGTGATCGTTCGGGTCGGCCTGGAGCCGTGCTTCGAGCCCCGCGGCATCGCCCGCCGGACCAAGCGCGCGCGCGAGCTCCAGCTGGGCCCTGGCTTTCGCCACCTGATCGTCGGCGGAATCGGGTGGCACGGTTGCGAGCGCAGCCTCGGCGCCTTCGGCCTGCCCAAGCGCCAGGAGCGCGCGAGCATATCCACCGATGATGTCGTGCCGGTCGGGATGTTCCCGCACCATGGCCCCGAGAGCGTCTGCGGCAAGCGATGCGTCCCCTTCATCAAGGGCGTGCAGGGCCGCCTCGACCAGCGCGTCGAAATCCGTCTCGCCATCAGCCTTCGGCAGACGTGCCAGCTGCTTCTCGATGAAGGCCCGGAGCTGGCTTGCAGACTGGGCGCCGACGAACCCGTCCACGGGCTGGCCGTTCACAACCGCATAGACGGTGGGAACGGACTGGATCTGGAACTGGCCGGCGATCAGCGGATTCGCGTCGATGTCTACCACCACTTCCCGGAGGCGCGGATCGCGGGCCTCGGCAATCGCCTTTTCAATGAGCGGGGCAAGCTGGCGGCACGGCCCACACCAGCTGGCCGTGAAACGCACCAGCACGACGGCATCGCGAGACGGCTCGACGATCTCGTGGCGCAGGCGATCGACCTGTTCGCGTTCCTGCGGGCTGAGCGAAAGGCTGGCCAAGGCAGTGCTCCGTCACTTTGCTGAACGCGACCGATATGGACATTGGCGCCGGCCAATGGAAGGGGTTGCGGCGCCCGCACGCCTGGGCTAGGCGCCGCCTCTCGGAGTGTGCGGGCGTAGCTCAGGGGTAGAGCACAACCTTGCCAAGGTTGGGGTCGAGGGTTCGAATCCCTTCGCCCGCTCCAGGGCTTCGTGCATGGCACTGAAGCCTGACGCGGACAGCTGACACGAATGGGGCGCCTGCTGGTCAGGCGCCTCTTCGCGCCTCAGAAGTTCATGCGCGCACCAAAGAAGTAGAGGCGGCCAAACTTCTCCAGCTCATACACCCGCGTGCGCACGCCATCGTATCGGACGCCGGGCGTGTTGGTGAGGTTCTTGCCTTCGAAGAACAGATTGATGTTCCGGGTGAGATCGAAGCTCGCTGTGACGTCGAGCTGTTCGCGACCCTCCCAGAACCGGTCGAAGCGCGGATCCTCGTTGAAGGCATCGATATAGTCGCTGCGGCCGGTGAAGGCGATACGCGCGTTGAACCGGTCAACCTCATAGAACAGTGCTGCATTGTAGGTGTGCCGCGACTGGTTGGGCAGCCGCACGCTGCCGATGCGGTTCGGAACGTCCGCCGGCAGCGTGATCTTCGCATCCGCATAGGCATAGTTCGCGAACACCCCGAAGCCGGACAGGAAACCGGGAAGGAAGGTGAACTGCGCCTGCGCTGCCACCTCGAAGCCGATGATGCGGCCATCGCGTGCGTTGCCCTTCTCGCGGATACGGGCCGGCAGGCCGGCAAACTCGCCGGGGCGGATGATCTCGAACTCATAATCCTCGAGATCCTTGTAGAAGAAGGCGGCAGACAGAAGGCCGAGCGGGCGGAAATAATATTCGAGGCCCACATCGATGTTGTTGGAAAGCGTGGGCTTGAGATCGGGATTGCCGCGCGACACGTCGATGGTCGCGCTTTGCGAGTCGCTGTTCTCGGTTATCCGCGGCACGACGTCGCGATAGTTCGGGCGCGCGATCGCCCGGGTCAGCGCGACGCGACCGATCAGGTTCTCGTTGAACTCGTGCCGAAGCGTCGCGTTGGGGAACCAGCTGGTGTAGTTTGCGCGCGCATTCTCAAGCGTGAATGTCTCTGTCACCGAGTTGAACCGCGGGGCGCGACCGGCGAAGCTGGTATGCTCCATGCGCAGACCCAGGATGAGGTTCGAGTTCGGAAACTCCACCCTGGTCATCGCATAGGCGGCGTAGACCTCTTCCTTGGCTTCATAGTCGGCCTCGACCGACTGGGCGATGCGGCGGGTCGCTGGCACCTGCGAGAAGGCCCGGATGTCCTCGAAATAGGCACGGACGAGATCGGAATCGAACTTCTGGCCGAGGAAATAGTCGAAGTTCCGTGCCTCCTCGTTCGACAGCAGGCCGGCCAAGGGCGTCGTCGGCGCGGCGGCACCGCGGCGATCGCGATAGCGCTCCTCATCAACCGTCACGTCGCGAAGCCGCGCGCGCGCGCCGGCCTGGAAGCTCGCCTCGTGACCGAACATGCGCCCGGGAATCCGGAAGTTCGTCTGGAACGCGAACTCTTCCTGGATCGTGTCCTGGGAGCGGAAGGTGTTCTGACGGAAGTCGTAGTTTGCAGGGTTCAGATGTTCCTGGGTCTGGAACAGCGAAAGGGCGGGAAAGTTGGGATTGCCCGTGTAGTCGTAGGACAGGTTGGGCCGCACATTGGATCGATATTGCAGCTGGGAGCGGAAGGGGTAATCCTGCTTCGCCCGCGTGTAAGATCCTGCATAATCGAACGCGAGCCGGCCGGGCAGCTCATGCTCCCCGCCGCCGGTGAGTGTGAAAGTGGTGTCGCGCACAATCCGGTGCCGGAACTCCTTTGCAAACCGACCGCGGTTCCAGGTGGCGCGCCCCTCTGAGGCTCCTGGTTGTATTGCGCCGTCTTCAGAGGTGATCAGCAGGAGATTCCGGAACTCATCGTCGACACGCCGGGCGAACGTGCCGCGCACGTAAAGTTTGTTCAGGCTGTCTGGCCGGAACTCAAGGGCGCCGGTCAG
>JBKBXK010000140.1:0-5858 GCA_046314095.1 Thermaurantiacus sp.
GAAGGACCCGAGCCGGCCAAACCCGACTAGCAGCCGATAATCCGCGTCAGGCCTCACCGAATTGGACTGCCCCGGCGCCATCCCCACCTGTGTCTTGCCCGTTGACGCCAGCTCCATCACGGCAAACCACCGGCTTCCTCGCGCGCGCGTGCGCGCAAGGGCGTGTGGAAATAGGAATCTCCGAACCACTTGCCGCACGCCGCTCATGTGGGAACGGAAGATGGCTCAATTCCCGCATCTGGGAAAAAGCTCTTTATAACCAATAATATAGATGAAAGAGATGGTGCCCGGGGGCGGATTCGAACCACCGACACAGCGATTTTCAGTCGCTTGCTCTACCAACTGAGCTACCCAGGCATGGGAGCGGCCCCTTAGCTTCCCGACCGTGGGCCGGTCAACAGCGGACACCGCCCGACTTGCCTTTCCGGGTGGCCGGGATAGGTTCGCGCCAGATGCGTTCCGATCTCACCCGTCGTGGCCTTTTCGGCGGTCTGCTTGCCATTGCGGCCGCGCCTGCCCTCGCCGGCTCCGAGGGTTGTCGCCTCGCCCAGCTTGCGCGCGATGTCCTCGAACGGCATGGAGCCGTGGCGCAACACCGCGACGTGGTCGGGATTGCCGATTTCTCCCAGCCTTCGCGACGGCCGCGGTTCTTCATTGTCGATGTCACGGCCGGGCGTGCGACGTCGCATCTCTGCGCGCATGGCCGTGGTTCCGACCCAGCCCATACGGGCTGGCTGCAGCGCTTCTCCAATGAACCCGGCTCCAATGCCTCATCCGATGGCGTCTATCTCACGGGCGCCCACTATGTTGGCCGACATGGCCGCGCGCAGCGCCTGCGTGGACTGGATCCCAGCAACTCCAACGCCGAGGCGCGCGCGATCGTCATTCACGCGGCATGGTATGTCGATGACACCTTGGTGCGCAGCCATGGAAAGATCGGCCGATCCGAGGGCTGTTTCGTGTTCACAGACCCCGGCCTCGACGAGGTGCTTGCGCGGCTCGGGCCCGGGCGCCTGCTCGCCGCCGGTCGCTATGATCTTGCAGGCTGACGGCACTCCGCATCGGCGAGGACTTCTGATTCTGGCTTGCCCGTGTGCCTGCCATTGAGCGCCGCCAGTATCGCCGCATCCCTGCCGTAGATATCGGGATGGCGCAGCAGGCGTCCCTCTCTGTCTGCCTCGGCGGTAAAGTAGCCGATGTGAACGGGCAGGGGGCGTTCGAGCGGTACCAGTGTTGTCACCCGTGTATCGATCACGGCGTCGATCCGTGCTCGGTCCCAACCCGCGACGCCTTCCAGCATTCGCGCGGCGAGGTCGCGCACGTCCTGCGTACGGATGCAACCGTGACTGAGCGCGCGGTCCTTGCGGTTGAAGAGAGCGCGATTTGGGGTGTCGTGGAGGAAGATGCTGTAGGGGTTGGGCATCTCGATCTTCACATGCCCCAACGCATTCTGCGGACCGGGGGCCTGGGTGACAGACAAGGCGCTGCCTGACCCGCTCCAGCTGTAGCCGCGCGCCCGCGCTGTGGCCGGGCTCGAGCGGATCAGCGGGCCAATGGATTCGCGGACGATTGAACGCGGCACGACCCATGGCGGGTTCAACACCACCCCGCTGGCGGTGGAAGAGAATTGCAGGGTCGGCGTGCGCGGGCGGCCGACGATGACGCGGTGGCGGTGGGGTGCCAAACCGGGGCGCACATGCACCAGCTCCTGCGCGGCCACATTCACGAGAATATGCGCCTCGCCCGGCTGACGGGGCATCCAGCGCCAGCGCTCCAGGTTGACACGCAAAAGGTCACGGGTCTCCCGATCCGCCTCGGGCGTTGCGGCGAGGACCGTCACGAGGGCCTTGTACTGCCCGAACGGCGGCAGCAGCTGATCGAGGACTGCCGGTATGCCCGCCCTACCAAGCGCTTCCCGCTCGAGTGCATCCAGCCGCGCCGGAAACATCTCCTGGCCTGACATGCGCCACCCCGCCCGGGTCGTACGGCCAAGGCGTCCCTCGGAATAGTCGGTAGCGAGACGGCGAAAGCTGTCTGGTGCCACGATCAGGGCCGCTGATGGATCCGGGGATGCAAGGGCCAGCGCGAGCCGGCCACGGCCATAGTCTTCCGGCTCAAGGCCGTGGGCGGAAGCTCCTTCGATCGCGGCCAGGAGATCACGCGCCGCCTCGATAGTCCAGCCAGTCGGCTGGGCGGCAAGCTGTGCAGACAGCAACAGGAAAACCAGAAAGAACAGGCGCATGACTCATCCTAGAGCAACATCGGCAGCACTTGCACCAGAAGGTTCGGGCAGCCGGCAATCGAGCTTCCGGCCAATCTGGGCCGCGGCGCCTTCCTGCGGCGTTTGGGCGGCGCACCGGCGTTGGACGATGCTCTGGCGCTGCAGTGTGCATGCGCTAATCTGAACCCAGAGGGAGCGCGTGGCTCTGTCGCGCGCCGAAAGCACCGGAGGAGAATTCCAATGAGCCCGACCATCCACCCCGTGCCGGCGCAATGGGCAGCCAGCGCTCGCATCGACCGGCGGCGTTACGAGCAGCTTTACCAGGAGTCGCTTTCGGATCCGGATGGCTTCTGGCGGCGGGAGGCGCAGCGGATCGACTGGATGCGGCCGTTCAGCAAGGTTTCGGACTGGTCGTTTGCCGAGGCCGATTTCGGCATCCGCTGGTTCGAGGATGGAACGCTGAATGTCGCGGCCAACTGCCTCGACCGGCATGTGGCCGCCGGCCATGGTGAGCGCACCGCCATCATCTGGGAGCCGGACGACCCCAACACCCCGGGCCGCATGCTCAGCTACGCCGAGCTGCTCGAGGCCGTGTGCCGACTGGCCAATGGGCTCGCGTCGCTTGGCGTGCGTCGGGGCGACCGCGTGACAATCTATCTGCCGATGATCCCCGAAGCAGCGATTGCGATGCTTGCGTGTGCGCGGATCGGCGCCATCCACTCGGTCGTCTTCGGCGGATTTTCGCCCGAAGCGCTCGCCGGCCGCATCCAGGATTGCGACTCACGTTTCGTCATCACAGCCGACGAGGGGCTGCGCGGCGGGCGCACCGTTCCGCTCAAGGCCAATGTCGACGAGGCTCTGAAACGTGCGCCGAGCGTCGAGACCGTCATTGTCGTGGCGCGCACCGGGGCCCCGATCCAATGGGTGGAGGGCCGCGACATCGCCTATGACACATTGGTGTCCGCGCAGCCGGGCAGCCACGCGCCGGCCGAGATGGGCGCCGAAGATCCGCTTTTCATTCTCTACACGTCGGGCTCGACCGGCAAGCCCAAGGGGGTGCTGCACACCAGCGGCGGATATCTCGTCTGGGCCTCGCTAACGCACGAGGCGGTGTTCGATTATCGCCCCGGCCAGATCTATTGGTGCGCGGCGGATGTCGGCTGGGTCACCGGCCATTCCTATGTTGTGTATGGACCGCTTGCCAACGGCGCCACCACCCTGATGTTCGAAGGCGTGCCCAACTGGCCGGATCATGGCCGCTTCTGGCAAGTGGTGGACAAGCACCAGGTGGAGATTTTCTATACCGCGCCAACCGCCATCAGGGCGTTGATGCGCGAAGGTGACGATTGGGTGACTCGCAGTTCGCGCGCCTCGCTGCGCCTGCTTGGGACGGTGGGCGAGCCGATCAACCCCGAGGCGTGGGACTGGTATCATCGTGTGGTGGGAGAGCGGCGCTGCCCGATCGTCGACACCTGGTGGCAGACGGAGACCGGCGGCGCGATGATCGCGCCGCTTCCGGGCGCAACCGACCTGAAACCGGGCTCCGCGACGTTGCCGATGTTCGGCGTGGAGCCGCAGATTGTCGATGCGGAGGGGCACCTTCAGGAGGGGGCCTGCGAGGGCAATCTCTGCCTCGTGCGCTCCTGGCCAGGGCAGATGCGCACCGTCTGGAACGATCATCGCCGATTTTTCGAGACCTACTTCACCACCTATCCGGGCATGTACTTCACGGGCGACGGCTGTCGCCGCGACGCGGACGGGTACTACTGGATCACTGGCCGGGTCGACGATGTGATCAACGTCTCGGGCCATCGCATGGGTACCGCAGAAGTGGAATCCGCGCTTGTCGCCCACGCGAAGGTTGCCGAGGCAGCGGTCGTCGGCTTTCCACACGATCTGAAGGGCCAGGGCATTTACGCCTATGTGACGCTGAACGCCCATGAGCCGGCAAGCCCCGAGCTGCGCCGCGAACTGGTGCAGTGGGTGAGGAAGGAGATCGGACCCATCGCGACGCCCGACGTTATCCAGTTCGCGCCGGCGCTGCCCAAGACCCGCTCTGGCAAGATCATGCGGCGCATCCTCCGCAAGATCGCTGAGAACGAACTTGGCAGCCTCGGCGACACCTCGACGTTGGCAGATCCTTCGGTGGTGGACCAGCTGGTCGCCGGCCGCGCGCAGGCGGCACCACGCGCTGCCTGAGCGGACCGGTCTGCCTCCCCCCTTTCAGAGCAGCAGGTCGGCCGCCAAGAAGGCGAAGAAGAAACCGATCAGCCAGATGACGACGGACAGGCCGAGCATCGCGCCAGATATCCGCCGCAGCCGTGCGCATGCACGGGCCTGGGCCGCATCGGCCGGGCACGGCAGCCGCGCAGAGCGCCGATGCATCAGCCCGGCCGCAAGCAACATGACGCCCGAGCCGATGAACAGCGGGACCTTGTGCACCGAGAGGGCGACGAGCCATGGCGCTGCGGTGACGAGTCCTGCCAGCGCTGCGCCAAGTCCCAGCGTCACCAGCAATGCCGGCAAGGCACAGCAGACAAGCGTGGTTGTGCTGGCGAAGAGGCTGATGGTCGGCCCCAGCACGTTCTTCCAGCTCATCGGTTGCGAAGTCATCACTGCGGGACCCGCTCGATTCCTGCCACGGCATAGCCGGAATCGCGTACGAGCTTGCGCAGTTCCGCATCGCCCAGCGTCGAGCCGGCCTTCAGCCGGACATGGACTTCGCCCTTGCCGAGGTCGACGTGGACGGACGACACATCATTTCGCCGCTTCAGCATCGCTTCGATGGAACGCGCGCAGAAGTCGCAAACGAGCCCGTTCACCTTGACGGTGACGGCTTGGGCAGTCGCAGCGGGAGGCGTGGCCGCCAATGCGACCGAGGCCGGAAGCAGCGCAAGCGCGGCGGCTGCAAGACATGCTTTGAACATCGTCTTTCCTTTCAGAATCGGAATTGCGAGTTAAGGATCAGCCCGCCGCGGTCGGTGACGCCGGCCTCAAGCAGCATGGTGCGGTAGAAGATCCGGGCCACCAGCGCCGGTTGCCAGCGATCGTCGCCCTCGGTCCGGTAGGCAAGTTCGCCAAACAGCCAGAGGTGGACGGCGCCATAGTCAGCGACGAAGGGTGCAAAGCCCGCACGCCCCATGGCCATGGCCTCGGTGCCAATATGCCCAGCCGAGGTTACTCGCCCGAGGCCCATCACCATGAACCGGCGATCTTCCCAGTCCCCCTGTGCCTGTACAAACGCGGCTGGGCGCACCGAACGGTTGGCGCCGGCACCGGTCTCCCAGGCACCACCGGCCATCCCCGAAAGATAGAGGTTTGCCTGGGCGGACGGCATGTTCCAGCGGCGCACAAGCCAGGTGGCTTGCAGTCCGGCGGCCGACCATTGCTCGTCGCGCATGTGCATCAGTCGGCCGCCAAGCGACCAGTGCCGATTGGGGGTATAGTGGACGAGGCCCGATACCGTCTTTGGATCGAGCTCCTGGATCAGCGTCACGCCGCCGGGCCAAGACACGGGGCGGGCATCTCCCGGTGTCGCAGCAAGGGCGAGGGCCGCCGCAATTGCGGCAAGGCTTGTTCGCATGAGGGGTTCCTTTGTCTGACAGGGTGCCCGCCGGGTGCGGCAGGCGGATTCCGG
>JBKBXK010000141.1:0-5837 GCA_046314095.1 Thermaurantiacus sp.
CTGGCCACCGCCGAGAACGGGCGCGGCTGCTAGCGCGTCGCTCGTCCCCTCGCGGGAGAGGCTGTAGGCGGAAATCGCCCAACGCCGGGTCAGCCGGCGGACTTCGGCTGCCCATGCCTCGGCCTGCTCCGCCTCCGGGTCCAGCACGAGCGCGCGCGAGAAGGACTGAACCGCGGCGCGCCGGTCCCCCGCCTTCAACTGCACATACCCGCGGCTGGCAAGCGCATGGGCGTCCGCCCGCCGGTCCGGCTCCCGTGGCGTGCTTGCCGTCGGCCCCGGGCTGGCCGCACGGGGATTTGCTCCGGCAGGCGCATGAGGCTGCGGCGGCAAGCGCCAGCCAAGCGCGGCCACCGTTTCCGGGTCGGGCGGCCGTGCCTCCGTCACGATTCGGACCACGGTTTCCTGCGGCGCGAGAACTCGGGCCGGCGGCGCGGCCTGCCAGCCCTGCGGGGGCATCGACGCCCCCCGGTATCCCGGCGGCCCCCAGCCGGCTGCAAGAAGACGCGCAATGGTGGCATCGGCCACGTCGGCGGCCACCTGCGCTGCCACCCGCGCGGCAAGATCGGCGGTCCCAAGGTCGGCTGCTGCGGGCAGGCCAGCCGCCGGCGCGGCCGCAGCGCCCGTCGTCCCCCGGGCAGACGAAGGCAGGCCGAGGGCTTCGGCGAGATTGGTCTGTTCGAGCCGGGCCTCGGCAAGCAGGCTTGGGATTCGCCCGACAAGCCAGCCAAGTATCAGGAGCGCGATGATCTGGTAGACCCGGAGCGCTCGCCCAGGCCGCATGCCATTTGCCGGCGGCGCCATCGCCTCAGCCATGGGTCGGCCCGGCGACGGGCGCCACCGCTTCGGCCGGAAAGCGGTGGGCGGTCTTGTCCCAGGCCGGTTGGGAGCCGCTCTTCATCATGTCCCGGTAGCGGCCCATTGCGCGAAGTGCTGCAAGCGCGTTCACGAGATTGCCGACCACCGCGCGCGGCAGCGCGAGAAGGGCCTGGCTCATGCCATGATCGCGCGCGGTAAACCCGGCCCGCAGCAGCACCCGCCACAGCAGGAGGAACGTGTTGGTGACAAGGATGGCAACGAGAACCGGCTGGTCCGCGGCCGAGAGCAATGGCGGCAGCGATGCGCCTCCCACATGCGAGATCAGCCCACGAAGCGCCATTTCGGCCAGCACCAGAACGGCTGTTGCATAGGCAAGGACGGCGATTGCGGAGGTCACCAGCCCCTTGCGGTCGCGCAGCAGCAGCCAGCGCTGGGCAAGCGGCCCGGACCAGCCGAGCTGGTCCCACCCCGAAAGCGCAATGCCGGTCAGCCAGCGGCTTTTCTGGCGCACGGCCGCCTCGACAGTGGCTGGAAAATATTCGCGCGTCGCCACAAGCCGTCCGTCGACACGGTGTCGGACCATGCGGCCGCGCAGCCCCAGCGCATGCAGCCGGTGGGCAATCTCATAATCCTCGGTCAGCGCGGCGGCGTTGAAGGGCGCGTTCGCCGCTCCCGCGATCCGGGCCAGCGCCTCCCGGCAGAAGGCTGTCCCGACCCCTGCCGAAGGAACAGCGGCGCCCAGCCGCGCGCGCACCATCATGTCGCGGGAATGGGCCTCGGCGAACTCGTCGATATAGTGGCCGCTCACCAGCGGCGACCGGCGGTCCGGGAAGGGCAGCACCGGGATCTGCACCAGCGCAAGCCGGGGCAGGTAGCGCTCGAACAGGTCCAGCTCCCGAGGGTGGACCACGTCTTCGGCATCGTGGAGCACGACGCCCGTGAACCGGCGCCCGGTCTCCGCCTCATGCGCCGTCACGCCATGCCAGATATGGTTCAGACAGTCGGCCTTGCTGGTCGGCCCGGGGCGGCTGGTTATCACCAGGTGGATTCGCGGGTCGTCCACCGACTCCACCGCCGCGCGTGTGGCCGGGTCATTCGGATAGACGCCCACGAACAGCTCGAAACCGGGGTGCTCCATCGTGGCCACCAGGGTGCGCAGCATCGGCGCAATCACATCCGCCTCGTCCCAGGCCGGCACCATGATCGCGAAAACGCCCGGAGTGGCAGGGGCGGGCGGCAATGGCTCTGCGCGCCGCGGCAGCACCAACAGCGCCCAGGCCGCGTCCATCGCGAGATCGTCGATGCTGGACAGCAGGATTCCGATACCGGTGATCCACAGGAGCTCGCGCGCCAGAACCGCAAGGGTTGCGAGCGCCAAGAGCCAGAGGTCAGGGTTCACGGGCGCGCCGGTTCGATATGTCTGAAAGACCCGTCAGGCGGAGACGGTTTGGATGCCCCGGCGATGCCGCCGAAGAAAGCACGGGGAGGGCCGTGTTCCTGGCGTTGGTGCATGCGCCGGGGCACCCGAGGGACCGGACAGCTTCAGGCGACGCAGGGTCGGAAATCGCCGCATGAAGCCGCCGGGCCCTATTCCGAAATCTCGAGGCGGAGAACCGGGCCGCCAATCCCGAACTTGGTCCGAAACCGCTGCAACGTTTCCGGATTCACATTGACCTGGAGGGCGCCCAGCCATTCGCCGCCCACCTCTTTGGGAAGCCCGAGGGGTTCCACGTCCCAGCCTGTTGCAAGAAGCTGCGACAGATAGGCCATGTGGGTCATCATGGTGTATCGGGTGATCCCCATGGTCAACGCATACTCGATGAGCGCCGTCGCCAGCCGCTCGCGAATCGCATTGTGCGCTTCCCAGTCCGCAAGCAAGGGGGAAGTGCACAGGCGCGTCACCTCGAAAACATCAGGTCCGCGCGGAACCTCGCCGTCGACAAGCATGGGGAACACATCGCCCAGGAGGTGCCGGCGCGTGGTCGGCAGCAGCCGGACGGAGCCGAGATGCTCGCCAGGCGTCTCGCCAGTCGCGATCAGATAGACCGCGTGCTCATCGTCGAACGCGTCGATTTCATAGCGTCCGTCGACAACCGGCACATCCCACTTCAGCCGGTCCACGAACACGGTCTTTCGGTCGGCGTGCATCGCGCTCAGCATTGCGCGGGCCGTTTCGCGGTTGCGAAGGTCGATCACATCGATCACGCGCCCAACTCCTCTGACTTCCACTGGCCTGATGGCGAAAACGAGCGCGGCGGGGAATATCCCTGATCAGGGATGGTGGCCCGCTTTCTTGACCGGCTTCGGCCGCCCCGTCAGGAGGAGCCGTGACCATGCCGCCCGAGCATCCCGAGCAGCAGATCCTCGACCTCATGCGACAGGTGTGGACCGAGGGCCACCAGCGGCTCGACCGCACGGGTGTGGGCACGCGGGCGCTCTTCGGGGCCACCTTGCGCTTCGACCTCGCCAATGGCCAGGTGCCGCTCCTCACCACCAAGCGGGTGTTCTGGAAAAGCGCGGTCCGCGAACTCCTCTGGTTCCTCACCGGTGAAACGAACATCCGCCCGCTCGTGGCCGAAGGCGTCCACATCTGGACGGACTGGCCGCTCGCCCGCTTCAACGCAGCCCATCCCGCGTCGCCCCTGAACCGTGACGCCTTCGAGGCGCGAATCCTCGCCGACGCGGCCTTTGCGCGGGACTGGGGCGAACTCGGGCCGGTCTATGGCCGCCAGTGGCGCCGCTGGCAGGCCGCAGACGGCCGCGTGCACGATCAGCTGAAGGCGCTTGTCGAGGGGCTGCGGCACAATCCGGCGGGCCGGCGCCACCTGTTCACAGGCTGGAACGTCGGCGAGCTGGATCGGATGGCGCTGCCGCCCTGCCACATGACCTACCAGTATTTCGTGGCCGATGGCCGGCTTTCGGGTATCCTCTACCAGCGCAGCTGCGATGTTGGCCTCGGGCTCGCCTTCAACCTGTTCGAGGCAGCGCTGCTGTTGCGGATGCTGGCGCAGCAGTGCGATCTCGAAGCCGGCGAGCTGGTCTGGATGGGGGCCGACGTGCACCTCTATCTGAACCATGCGCACCTGGTCGAAGAGCAGCTGGCGCGGGCGCCCCGGCCCTGGCCATCCCTGCGCCTGCTGCGGCGCCCACCGGATCTCTTCTCCTACCGCTTCGAGGATGTCGCTGTGGACGGGTATGAACCGCATCCGCACATCGCGGCACCCGTAGCCGTCTGACACGTGGGAGACCGGCCGGAGATCGTGGCTGTCGTTGCCGCCGCGCGCAACGGTGTCATCGGGCGCGACGGCCAGCTGCCTTGGCACATACCGGAAGATCTGCAGCGCTTCCGCAGGCTGACCGTCGGCAAGCCGGTGGTGATGGGCCGCAAGACCTTCCAATCGATCGGCCGCCCGCTCCCCGGCCGACACAATATTCTGCTCACCCGCGACCGCGCGTTCCGCGCCGAAGGCGTCACGGTCGTCCATGATCTCGCCGAGGCGGTCGCAGCCGCCGGCCTTGATCCGCGCGCCCGCGCGCCGACCATCTGCATCATCGGCGGCGCGGAGATCTATGCGCTGGCCATGCCCGTCACCACCGCGATCGAGTTGACGCGGGTGGACATCGACGTTGATGGAGACGCCGTCTTCCCAGAGCCGCAGCGGGACATCTGGCGCGAAGTCTGGCGCGAGGCCCATGCAGCTGAAGGCGCCCGGCCAGGCTTCTCCTTCATCCGGCTCGAGCGGCGCGGGTGAGAAACCGATGGGTGGTCAAGCCATGCATGCCCCGCTAACCGCCGGCGCGATGCGGATCGTCGTCGAGGGGGCCATGCCACCGCCGGAGCTGCGGGGCGGCGCGCTCGCCATCGGCAATTTCGATGGCGTGCATCGCGGTCATCAGGCGGTGATCGGAGACGCGGTGGAGCGGGCGCGTCGTTTGGACCGGCCGGCGATCATCGTTACCTTCGATCCGCACCCGTCGCGCCTGTTCCGGCCAGACACGCCGCCCTTCGCGCTTTCCACAATCGATCAGCGGCTGGAGTGGTGCGCGGCGCTCGGCGTTTCAGGCGCGATGGTGGTGCCCTTCACAACGGAGCTTGCAGGCCTGTCCGCAGAGAAGTTCGTCGCCGACTGGCTGGCGGCTCGGTTGGCGCCGGCACATGTCGTGACGGGCCACGACTTCAGCTTTGGCCGCGGCCGGTCCGGAAACCCCGATGTGCTTGCCCGACTGGGCGCGGCGCACGGCTTTTCTACCCGCGCCGTGCCGCCGGTCACGGATTGCGGCGCCCCGGTTTCGTCCACGCGCGTGCGCGAGGCGCTGGTTGCAGGGGATCTGGCCGAGGCGACCCGGCTTCTGACGAGGCCGTTCACGATTCGCGGTGCCGTGATCCATGGCGACAAGCGCGGCCGGACCATCGGCGCACCAACCGCCAACATGGAGCTTGGTGCCTATCTGCGGCCGCGGTTCGGGGTCTATGCCGCCCGTGTTCGCCTGCCGTCAGGCCAGCGGGTATCGGGGGTCGCCAATCTCGGCATCCGGCCGATGTTCGAGCCGCCGAAGCTCCTCCTCGAAACCTGGATTTTCGACTGGGAGGGAGATCTCTACGATCAGGTCCTCGACGTGGAGCTGGTCGCGTTCCTGCGCGACGAGATGCAGCTCGACGGGCTGGATGCGCTTCGAGTGCAGATTGCGCGCGATGCCGAGGCAGCGCGCCGCGCGCTCTGTTGAAATAAGTGGTCGTTCAGGCCGGCTGGACGGTTTCGGAGCCGAGAAGCTCCCGCGCAAAGCGCAGGCACTGTCCGCACTGGGGGCGGCACCCGAGGCGCTGATATGCTTCCCGCTCGCAGCGGACGCCCGCCCGCGCCAGGTCGCGGACCTGGGATTCCCGAAGGGCATTGCACAGACAGACAATCACGGTTGCCAACACCTCCGCAGGGGAATCACTTGCTGCTGCGAGTCATACGCAGTTGTCGTTGGCGTTGCAAGTGGCTTGCAGTAGCGGTGTCGGGCCAAACCGGCCTCCG
>JBKBXK010000142.1:0-5749 GCA_046314095.1 Thermaurantiacus sp.
CACCCCGAGGTCGGCCAGGGCGAAGATCGGCGCCTCCGGGTCCTTGTTGACCGCGACGATCGCCTTGGAGGTCTGCATCCCGGCCCGGTGCTGGATCGCGCCGGAGATGCCCACCGCGACATAGAGTTCCGGCGCCACGATCTTGCCGGTCTGCCCCACCTGGTAATCGTTGGGCACATAACCGGCATCGACGGCCGCCCGGCTCGCGCCGACGGCTGCTCCCAGCTTGTCGGCCAGCGGGTCGATGACGTCGTGGAATGCCTCGCCAGAGCCTAGCGCCCGACCACCCGAAACGATGATCTTGGCACTTGTGAGCTCCGGTCGCTCGGACGCGGTGAGCTCGGCGCCCTCGAAACTGGAAAGGCCGGAATCGCCCGGCCCTGCAATCTCCTCGATTGCCGCCGAGCCGCCGTCAGCGGCGGCCTTGGCAAAGGCCGTGCCGCGCACGGTGATCACCTTTTTCGCGTCGCCCGAGCGCACGGTTGCAATCGCGTTGCCGGCATAGATGGGGCGGGTGAAGGTATCCGAGCCCTCAATGGACAGAATGTCGGAAACCTGCGCGACATCGAGCATGGCGGCCACTCGTGGCAGGATGTTCTTGCCCCGCGTCGTCGCAGGCGCGAGCACAGCATCGTAGCCCGGCATCAGCCCGGCGATCAGAGGCGCGACATTTTCCGGCAGCGCATGGCCATAGGCCGGATCGGATGCGCAGAGCACCTTGGTCACGCCTTCCACCTTCGCCGCCTGCTCGGAGACGGGCCGGCAGCCTTCGCCGGCCACCAGGACATGCACCTCGCCACCGGCGTGGCGCGCAAGTTGCCCGGCTGCCGTCACAGCGGCCAGGGTCGCATCCTTCAGTTGCTTGTTATCATGCTCGGCGAGAACCAGAATGCTCATGCGATCGCTCCCGCATTCCTGAGATTTGCAATCAACTCTTCGACTGTTTTCACCTTGATGCCGGCCTGCCGCTTCGGCGGCTCGGTCACCTTCAGCGTCTCCAGTCGGGGCGACATGTCCACCCCATAGTCCGCCGGGGTCTTCATCGCGATCGGCTTCGCCTTCGCCTTCATGATGTTCGGCAGGCTCGCATAGCGCGGCTCGTTCAGGCGAAGGTCGGTTGTGACGATCGCGGGAAGTTTCAGGCTGACCGTCTCCAGCCCACCATCCACTTCGCGGGTGACTGCCACATGGCCGTCGCCAGGCTCCACCTTGCTTGCGAACGTCCCCTGCGGCCAGCCGAGAAGTGCCGCAAGCATCTGCCCGGTCTGATTCGCGTCATCGTCGATCGCCTGCTTTCCGAGGATGACGAGGCCGGGCTGTTCTTCCTCGGCAATTTTTGCAAGGATCTTGGCGACGCCGAGGCTTTCCGTGGCCATATCCGTCTGCACCAATATGCCCCGGTCCGCGCCCATGGCGAGCGCGGTCCGAATGGTTTCCTGGCACTGCTGCACGCCAATGGAGACAACGACGATTTCCGAAGCGGCGCCCTTCTCCTTCAGGCGCACCGCCTCCTCGACCGCGATCTCGTCGAAGGGATTCATGCTCATTTTCACGTTGGCGAGTTCCACGCCCGTCTGGTCGGACTTCACCCGCACCTTCACATTATAGTCGACTACCCGTTTCACGGGGACGAGAAGCTTCATGCCTTGGGCTCCCGGCTCTTGTCGGAGTTTGGCCCGCTTTGATGAATGCGCCCGGCTGAGTCAACGAACGCCCGGCCGCAGGTTCCGGACGCCCGCCGGACCGCCGCTTGACAGCTGCGGGCAGATTCTCTTCTGGGCCGCGCGCGGGTCAGGGCCGACACGCAAGGCCAATCATGACAACGCGCGAAGCGACCCGCCCCCTCGCCCTCTCCGATCGTTCGAACGGCATCGACTCCAGAACTCCGTCAGACCGATTGTTCACCTTTCTCTGGGGAGCCGTCCAGTGGCCCTGGCTCCTCCGCAGCCTATCGCCGGGCCGGCCGCAAGACCGGCAGGCCCTGCTCGCTTCCCTCCAGCTCCCAGCCGATGCGCTTCCAGTCCTTGGAAGCTGGAAGGCGGATGCCGGCTTTCTGCGCATGGTAGCCAGTCATGTGGCGCGCTATCAGCCAGAGACCGTGGTGGAGTTTGGCTGCGGTGCCTCCACGCTGGTGCTCGCCCGCGCCCTCGAGCTTGCCGGTGGCGGAGTGCTCATCAGCCATGACCAGCACCTCCACTTCGTCGAGGCCACCCGCGCCTGGCTGGAGTACCATGGCCTCGGCGCGGACATCCGCCACGCGCCCCTGCTTGCGCCGCCGCCGCCGTGGCGCGGCGCATGGTATGGTACGGCCGGGCTTCCAACGAGAATTGACCTGCTTCTGATCGATGGTCCGCATTGGGGCGTGCATCCGTTTGCGCGCGGTGCGGCCGAAACGCTGTTCCCGCGTCTGGCGATTGGCGGCACGGTCCTTCTCGATGATGGCGCAAGGCCTGGCGAACGGGTGGTTTTGGCGCGTTGGCGCCGCCGCTGGCCCGATATGCGCTTTGCGCTGATTCACGCCGGCCCCAAAGGCACAGTCGTTGGGGAACGGCTTCGCTAGCGCATCTTCCGACCATGTTGAATCGCACTGCCGCTTCAACATGGTCGGAAGGAGATGCTCAACACACTGGATTGACGAGCAACTTTATCCGGAGCGGTTGCACCAGGCGGCTCAACCGCCATGGATGTTGCTCTAGCGCGCGAGCAGCCCCACCACCACGAAGCCGCCAACCAGCAGCACGCCGAAGGCAAGTGTCAGCAGGTTGAAGTGTCGCTCGATGAAGACCTGCATCGGCGCGCCGAATTTCCACAGAAGCCCGGCCACCAGAAAAAAACGCGCGCCTCTTGCCAGTATGCTGCCGACCACCAGGATTGCCAGCGGCATGGCCGTTGCGCCGGCCGTGATGGTCACAACCTTGAACGGGATGGGCGTGAAGCCGGCCAAAAGAACCACCAGCCAGCCTTGCTCGTTGAAAGCCCCCCGGAACGCCTCGAACGCCTCCATCCCGCCGTAAACCTGCAGGATCGGCTTCCCCACGGCCTCGAACAGGAACATGCCGATGAAATAGCCAAGAAGCGCGCCCGCGACAGAGGCCGCGGTGGTGATCGCGGCGTAGCGGAAGGCCCGCGGCGGATCGGCAAGGCACATCGGCGCCAAGAGCACGTCGGGCGGGATGGGAAAGAAGCTTGACTCAGCGAAGCTGATGCCTGCCAGCCAACGCTCGGCCTGGGGATGGCGGCACTTGGCCAGCGTCCAGTCGTAAAGGCTGCGCAGCATGGGTCGGCGGCTTAGGGGAGGGCGAAGGTGAGCGCCAGCCCAGCAGACCGTGGCGCTGTCATTTGCGCGGCCGGCTCCGCACTACCAGATCCGCACGCGCTCCTCGGGTCGCAGGAACAGCGCGTCCGTTTCCGCCACCTCGAAGGCCTGGTACCAGGCGTCGTGATTCCGAACGGTCTGCGGCCGGATGTTGCCCGGGCTGTGCGGGCCGGTGGCCAGCTGCCGGGCCATCGCTTCCTCGCGCATCTTGGTGCGCCATATCTGCCCGAAGCCGAGGAAGAAGCGCTGGTCGCCGGTGAAGCCGTCGATCACCGGCGCCTCCCGGCCGCCGAGTGACATGCGATAGGCGTCGTGGGCCACTTTCAGGCCGGCAAGGTCGGCGATATTCTCACCGAGACTGACACGGCCGTTGATGCGCTTGCCCGGGAGCGGCTCATAGGTCTCCACCTGTTCCACCAGTCGCTGGGTGAGCGCGGTGAACCGCTCCACATCGCCTTCCGTCCACCAGTCGGAAAGCTTTCCATCAGCATCATATTTCCGGCCCTGGTCGTCGAAGTGATGCAGGATTTCGTGGCCAATCACGGCGCCTATTCCGCCATAGTTGACGGCCTTGTCGGCCTTTGGGTCGAAGAAGGGCGGCTGCAGGATTGCTGCCGGGAACACAATCTCGTTCCAGGTGGGATTTGCATAGGCGTTGACCGTCATCGGGGTCATGAACCACTCCGAACGGTCAACCGGACGGCCGAGCTTGGCGCGTTGCCGGGCCGTCTCGAAGCGGGCGTAGCGCTCGAGGTTGCCGAGCGGGTCGCCGGCGACGACTTCGAGCCCCGAATAGTCCCGCCACGTCTCGGGATAGCCGATCTTGGCGGTGAAGCGGGACAGCTTGTCGCGCGCCGCTGCGCGGGTTTCCGGAGCCATCCATTCCAGGCCAGCCAACCGCACGTCCATCGCCTTGATGATGTTTGAGACCAGCTCGTCCATCTGCGCCTTGGCCTCCGGGGGGAAATGCCGCGCGACGTAGATCTCGCCGATTGCTTCCCCCAGCGCAGCGGACGTGAGGCTGGTGGCCTGCTTCCAGCGCTCTTCCTGCTCTGGCGTGCCCGACAATGTTCGCTGGTAGAAGGCGAAGGTCTCGTCGCGGAACGCGCGCGGCAGCGCCGTGGCGGCCCGCCGCAGCTCGTGATAGGTCAGATAGTCCTGCCAGGCCTCCAGCGGCTCGGACGCGGCCAGCGCCGAAATGCCTTTTACTGCCGAGGGCTGCCCCACGTTGATGATTGCCTCGCCATCGAAGCCGGTTGCGTTGAGGAAGGACGCCCAGTCCAGCCCCGGATACGCCGTCGTGAACTGCGCACGTGGGAGCGGATTGTAGCGCCGCTCGGCCTGGCGGCTCTCCTCGCGAGTCCAGTGCTGTTCTGCAATTCGGGTCTCGAGAGCTTGTACGCGTGCCGCGCGCTCCTCCGGCTGGTCGACGCCGGCCAGCGCGAGCATCCGCGCGACGTGGGCGCGATGCGCTGCGCGCACGGCCTCCCATTGCGGTGCGAAATAATAGTCGCGATCCGGCAACGACAGGCCGGATTGGCCGAGCCCCGCGCGCATCTGGTCCGGGTTCCGGAGGTCCTGGGAGACGCCGGCCCCGATGGGCGTTGTGGCGCCCCTGCGAGTGGCCTCGCCGAGATGCCGCGCCAGCGCCTGCCTGTCTTGAATGGCAGCGATTGCGGCAAGCCGGGGCTGGAGCGGTGCGATGCCTGCGTTCTCGATCGCGGCCTCGTCCATCAGGCTTCGATAGAAGGCGCCGATCTTTGCCCGGTTTCCGGTGGCAGAAGTGTCGGCAGCGGCCTCCTCCAGGATGGCCCGCGTGCGCTGCAGCGACAGCTCCCGCAGTTCATCGAACATGCCCCAACGCGACCGATCCGAGGGGATTTCGGTGCGGTCTTCCCAGGTGCCGTTCACGAACCGGAAGAAATCTTCGCCCGGGCGTACCGACCGGTCCATGCCAGAGAGGTCAACTCCGAAGGTTCCAAGCGCAGGTCCGCCCCGTGTGGCTTCGGTCGGTACGGCAGCTGTGCCGCACAGCGCGGGTGCGGCACAGCCAACAAGAAGGGCGGCAAGAAGCGGTTTCAGCATCGGATACCTCGCAAGGGAAGTCAGCGATTGGCGGCAGGAACCCAGAGCACGTCGCCCGGTCCACCGGCATCGGCCCGGCTCACGAACCGGGCGAGCACGAACAGATGATCCGAAAGCCGGTTGAGGTAGCGGACCGCCTCGGAGTTGATGTCTGTGGCGGCAGCTGCCTGGACGGCCGCGCGCTCGGCACGGCGCACGATGGTGCGCGCAAGGTGCAGATGCGCGGCAAGGGCCGTCCCGCCGGGAAGGATGAAGCTCGAAAGCGGCTCGAGATCGGCATTCAGGATATCAATCTCGCGCTCCAGCCGCTCGATCTGCGTGGAAGAAACCCTCAGCGGCTGCCACGGC
>JBKBXK010000143.1:0-5733 GCA_046314095.1 Thermaurantiacus sp.
CCAGACCATGTGCCGCCCGCCGAGCGGCGCCACTACACGCTGGCCGAAATCCTCAAATGGCTGGACGTGTTCCACACCCGCTTTTTCGGCCAGAGCCAGTTCAAGCGCTCGGCTGTGCCCAATGGCCCGAAACTGACCTCTGCCGGCGCCCTCTCACCGCGCGGGGACTGGCGCATGCCCTCTGATGTGAGCGCAAAGCTGTGGCGCGAGGCGATTGTCAGGCTGAAGGACGAGCTGGGGGTCTAGACACCTCCACTGAACCCCCGGACGCGAAGCGATCCGGGGCCTCTCTCCGCGCTGTCCTGCATCAGATCCCGGATCGCACTGCGTGCGTTCGGGATTTCAGCTGAGGGAAGATAAAAAACGCCCGCATGCCAGGGGAAAAGCATGCGGGCGTCTTTTCTGCAGTCTGCCGGCAGGAGCGGACGCGTCAGCGGAAGGGGAAGACCGCTTGCGCCCGCGCTGATGCCAGCCTTCGCTCCGGTCCAGCGGAACGGCAGGCGCGGCTTAAGCGGCCTTGGTCTTGGAGCCGCCGATCAGCTTGGCGCCGGACTTGCCGTTAATGGCAATCTGGCGCGGCTTTTTCTCTTCGGGCACTTCACGCTCGAGACGCAGCACCAGAAGGCCGTTTTCAAGGCGCGCCTCGCGCACCTGGATATGCTCGGCCAGATGGAAGCGGCGCTCGAAGGAACGCTCGGCAATGCCGCGATGGATATACTGGCGCGGATCAGCGGAGTCGCTTTCGCGCTTGCCGGAGACCATCAGCACATTGTCCTGCACCTGCACGTCGAGATCATTTTCACCGAACCCGGCCACGGCCAGTTCGATGACATACTCGTGCTCGTTCAGCTGCTCGATATTGTAGGGGGGGTAGCCGTTGCCCGGCTCCTGCTTGGCCGCAGAGTCGAGCATGTTGGCCAGACGGTCAAAGCCGACAATCGTGCGGTAAAGCGGTGTGTAGTCGATCGTACGCATGGAGATCCTCCTTCAGAAGCGATCATGAGGCCCTTCCCGTTTTTGAGGTCCGCACCTCGGCTGAGCATGCGGCTGGCGGGAAGCGCCAGTTGGTTTACGCAATGCCGGAACCCGTTATGGCGCCCCGGCATTTTCTGAAATGGGTAGACCGCCCCGGGTGCGCAAGAGGGCCGATCGGGTGTTTTTTGCGATTTTGCCATTCGGCCTTTGGGCGCTAGTCTTGCGGTCAAGAAGGTGCCCCGTGACCAGCGCGGGCGCGCCACGCCAAAGGGGTCATCGATTATGCGTCTGCTCATCTCCGTTTCTGCTCTGGCGCTGTGCCTGCCCCTGATGGCCTGCGGTGATAACGCCGAAAACACACCGCCATCCCCGCAACCCGAAATCTCCGGTGACGCACCGGCAATGCCCGGCGTTGGTGATGAAGAAGCGGCAGAAGCGGAAGATGGCGCAGACGAGGAGATGGCCGGGGAGATGGCCGGGGAGATCGCTGCACCGGCAGCCGACGAAGCCGGACCGGGCCTCTCCACGGCGCCTGAAACCGGCTCGCTGGCCTGGGCCGTGGCCGGGGAATGGCGCGCCGACGCGGTGGCCCGCGATGTGTGGCGCAATCCGCGCGAGACGCTGGAATTCTTCGAGATCGACCCGTCGGGAACGGTGATCGAGATCTGGCCGGCAGGCGGCTGGTACACGCAAGTGCTCGCCCCCTGGATTGCCGCCAATGGCGGCACCTATGTCGCCGCCCATTTCGATCCGGCCGGCAGCGAACAGACCCAGGCCTTCATTGACAGCTATATCGAGCGGTTTTCCGCGCCGCTGTTTGGCGAGATCGAAATCACCGCGTTCGGACCGGATACCGGCGCCATCGTTCCCGACGGCAGCGCCGACGCGGTGCTGACCTTCCGCAATGTCCATAACTGGATGGCGCGCGGATTTGAGGAAAAGGCCTTCGCCGACTTTTATGCCGCCTTGCGGCCCGGCGGCGTGCTGGGGGTGGTCGAGCATCGCCTGCCCGCCAGCCAGCCGCAGGATCCGCGCGCGGCCAACGGCTATGTGCAGGAAGACTATGTGATCGCACTGGCCACCGAGGCCGGGTTCGAGCTGGTGGGATCATCCGAGATCAACGCCAATCCGGCCGACACCACCGATCACCCGTTCGGTGTCTGGACCCTGCCGCCCGTGCTGCGCTCCTCGCCGCGCGGGGACGATCCCGACCCGGAGTTTGACCGCGCCCCGTATGAATCGATCGGGGAGTCGGACCGCATGACCCTGCTGTTCCGCAAACCGGCGGGCGCAAGACCGGAGTGATCCGCACGGCGCTCAGCCTGCCCGCCCTGTGCCTGGCTTTCCTGTGCTTCGCCCTTGCCGGAGCAGGACAGGCTATCGCCGCGCCGCCGCCCGCCGCAGCGCTGAACCCCTATCCGGCCGACCGTCTGCTGCCCTTCTGGCGGCAATATGCGGGGCGCTATGAGGCCGGAGACGCGCCTTTCGTGCCGGCCTACCGGCTCGATCCCGTACCGGAATCGGCGAGCAGCTCAACAGGCTTCTGGCTGGAAGGCCCGGACGGAACGCTGCTCGCGCTGGGTGTCGATTCCGACGGATACCTCATCGTCCCGGCGGCGGCGCACGCCGCCGGTTTTGTGGGCCGGGAGACCCGGATCCTGCACGATGGCGACGCTCCACTGCCCGCCATTCGCTTCGAGATCCATGCCACGCTCGACAGGGCGACAGGTTATGCAATCGCCGACCTCGCAGCCCTGACCCGTGAAGTGGACCGGTTCCAGCGCGCGGCCGCCGGGCGCTGGGCGCTCTGGGCGACACGTTGTTCCTGCGCATGAGGGGGAGCGTTTCACGCACGGGCGGCGAGATCGTGCTCGGCGCCCCGCCGCGGCGTATCGTGCTCGAAGCACGCTGAATGCCGGTCCAGCCTAGCGGGCCGCCGGTGCCAGCAGTGCCAGCAATTCCGCGTGCAAGGCCGCACTGGCCGCCGCCACCACCTGCCCGCCCTGGTGAACCGGGCCGCCCTTCCAGTCGGTGATGATACCGCCCGCACCTTCCACCACCGGGATCAGCGCCGCGACATCCCAGGCTTTCAGGCCGGACTCGATGACGAAATCGAGCCCGCCCTGCGCCACCATCGCATAGCCATAGGCATCCAGCCCGAAGCGCATCAGCCGGGCGCGCTGGCGGACGGCCTCGAAAACCTCGGCCTCCGCGCCTTCGAACAGATACGGGTCTGTGGTCTCGCCGAGCGCTTCATCAAGCAGCCGGGCCTGGCGGACTTTCAAGGATTGGCGCTTGCCTGCCCGTTCGACATGGGCGCTGCGCGGCGCGGCGCCGGTCGAGCCGGTGAAACGCTCCGCGATATAGGGCTGATCGATGACGGACAGGACAGGGCCGGCCTCCTCCACCAGCGCGATCAGCACACACCAGCTCGGCAGGCCGGCGAGGAAAGCGCGCGTGCCGTCTATCGGATCGATGACCCAGCTGCGCCCCGAGCGGGAGGGCTTTGAATCCTCTTCCTCGCCAAGAATACCGTCATCGGGCCGGTGTTCGGCCAGCAGGGCGCGGATGGCCGCCTCGGCGGCCCTGTCGGCAGCCGTCACCGGATCGAACCCGCGAGCAGCCTTGTTCTCGGCCCCGATCCCGTTGCGGAACAGGGGAAGGCAGGCGGCCCGCGCTGAATCGGCAAGCTGCCCCAGCAGAAGCCGGTCATTATCGTAAGGGTTCACGCCCGGTCTCCCGCTGCAAGGCGCCGTGAACCGGCACAAGCAACGTGATTGCGCAACGGCGTCAGGCCTGTCCGGTATCGCGATTGCGCGCGGACGGGTCAAGCGCGCTCTGGAGCGTCTTGGCAAGCTCCAGCAGACGCTGACGCGGTGCCCGGCCGAGCTGGTAATAGGCTCTCACCAGCTCCATTGTCTCGCGCCTGGACAGCAGGTCGGCCTGCAATTCCGGCGCAGCGCCATTGCGCTTCAGACCGTCATAGAAATGTTCTACCGGTGCCCCCAGCGCTTCCGCGATCTCGTAAAGACGGCTTGCCGACATCCGGTTGATGCCGGTTTCGTATTTGTGAATCTGCTGGAATCGTATCCCCACACGATCCGCCAGCTCCTTCTGGGTGAGCCCCAGAAGCCGTCTGCGCCGCCGCAGCCGCTCGCCCATGTGACGGTCGATATCGGGGCGGACCGTCCCGTCTGTTGCATCCGATTGCATCAGTCTTCATCGCCTCCGCCTGCGGCCAGGTTCGCGCCGCACGCTTATAATTAACGTGCTTTTGCACGGGCGACAACTTCTGGTTTATTCTGCGGCAAGCGACTGGGCAGAGCAGGAATCCAGCAGCGCAGACACAAATTTCTCCAGACGGGCCTTGAGGGGCGCAAAGCCATCGTGCGGTTCGAGGGAATGCTCGTCCATGTAGAGCGCGCGGCTTATCTCGATCTGCAAGGCGTGGCAGCCCTCATGCGGCCTGCCGTAATGCTCGGTGGCGAAACCGCCCGCATAGGGCCGGTTGCGCACCACCTTGAACCCCAGCGAGCGGAAGATGCGTTCGGCCCGCTCGGTCAGATCGGGCGCACACGACGACCCGAACCGGTCTCCCAGCACGATCTCGGCGCCCCTGGCGCTGGCGGCGGGCATGGAGTGGCAATCGATCAGGATCGACTGCCCGAACAGGGCCCGGGCCTCGGCCAGCTCGGCGGCCAGGGCAACATGATAGGGCCGGTAGCACGAGGCGAGCCGTGCGAAAGCCTCTTCCAGCGGCAGCGTCCCGTGATAAATCGCACACCCCTCTCCGGCGAGGCGCGGGATCACGCCAAGCCCGGCCGACGCCCGCTGGCTGACCTGACCGCTGATGGCATGCACGCGCGGCCCGAGCAGGACCGGATCGAGCTCATACTCCGCGCGGTTGGGATCGACATAGGATCTGGGAAAAAGCGCGCGCACCAGAGGCGCGCCCAGCGCCGGAACCGCGTCGAACAGCACATCGATATGGGCATCCTCCGACCGGCGCAGCACCGCGCGCGGAAGCGCTGACTGTTCGAGAAACGCTGCCGGATAGGCTGAGCCGGAATGCGGCGAGGCGAACACCACCGGAGACCGCCGGCCGTCCGGGCTGGCGACCTCGACAGAACGCGGCGTCTCGGACGGAGGGGAAGGGACAAGCGGGCTCATCCGGCTATCATCGTCCGCCCGGCCGCAGCGTCAATCACCAAGCAACCGCGCCGGTGAAAAATCACTGCAGGTGGTCACAGCGCGTTCAACGGAATTTTACCTCCTTGCGCCAGAGTGGCTTTGCGGTGGATAAAAATACTCCGGAGGGGATGGCGATGGCCAAGATACTGCTCGCAGAAGATGACGACTCCATGCGTGACTTCCTCGCCAAGGCGCTGACCCGCGCCGGGCACGAGGTGGAAAGCGTGGCCGATGGTGAGGAAGGCCTTGATGCGCTGGGCGAGAGCGCCGGCGCCTTCGAACTGCTGCTCACCGATATCGTGATGCCCGGCGTGGATGGCATCGAGCTGGCACGCCGTGCCGCCGAGATCGATCCGGGCCTGAAAATCATGTTCATTACCGGTTTCGCCGCCGTGGCTCTCAATGCCGGCCTGTCGGCCAAGCGCGAAGCGAAGGTGCTTTCCAAACCCTTCCACCTGCGCGATCTCGTCGACGAGGTCGCCCGCGCCATGGAAGCGGCTTGAACCTTCAGCACGAACGCTTGCACAGCGGCATGGAGCGGGCTATATCGCCCGCTCGTTTCGCAGC
>JBKBXK010000144.1:0-5714 GCA_046314095.1 Thermaurantiacus sp.
CCGCAAGATATTCGCGAAGGTTCCGGGCCAGCTCTGCATTGTCCGGGTTGCGCTCCAGCAGTTCGAGGTCTGCCTGTGCCGCGTCCCAGCGTTCCAGCATGGTGCGCACGTGGGATCGACGGGCACGCGCGGGCGCAAACCCCGGCACCTCTTCGAGGACGGCGTCGAGGACAGTCTCGGCGCCGGCATAGTCACCGCGGCCGACAGCCAGCTCGGCGAGCAGCATCCGTGCGTTCAGATGCGCCGGGTTGCGCTCCAGCGCGCGTTGCGCGAGGGCCTGCGCTTCCCTCGCGTCTGCCTCTGCAAGCACTATCCCCGCGGCGGCCAGCATGTCGGCGCTGTCCGGATGCTGGGCAGCAGCCGCGCGCGCAAGCCGGAGCGCGGCCGGCGCATCACCTGCATCAACAAGCTTGGTCGCGCGGTCGAGCAGCTCCTGTGGCGATCCGTGTTCTGCTGATCCCTCGATGGCGCCCGCGCGGACATCGCGCGGCGCCTCGATCCAGACAGCCGAGGTCCTGAGGCGGCGCAGATCCGGCTCTGCACCCCGGATCGCCGCTGGAGAAACCTCCGGCGCCGTTGACCTCACCGAGGACGCAAGCAGGAATCTCTCCCCTTGCAGCGCGACCTCGCGGCGGAACTGCCAGGGGCCGACCGCCTCGTCGATATTGCCGCCCGTAAGCGAGAAGCCGCGGCCGCTGTCGGGCAGAAGGATCGTCTGCCGTGCTTCCCACCAATAGGGATGGTCGACAGCAAAGGGCGCATCCGGAAGCACGCTCGGCTCACGCGAGGCATCGAAGCGGAATCCGATGACGCTCCCATCTGTTTCATAGCGGCGGCGCGCGGGCGCCCCCCAGTCGAGCCGCGCCGTGCCCTGCATCCGCAGAACATGTGCCCCGGTTTCGGGATCCTCTTCGGCCGAAACCTGTTCCGGAGTCACGAAATCGTGGCGGCCGCGCCAGAACTCGCGCATCGCACGATCGCGATCCGCCGGGGCAAGCTGGCGCAGCCCGATCCGCCAGGCAACCGCCCCCTCGCCCTCGAAGCGGGCCTCTCCTTCTGCCTTTGCCGGCTGGTCCAGCCCGGCACGGGCATCGAGATCGAGCCGGAAGGATGCAACCGGCCGCTCCGGCTGCCACATCGGAACGGCGACCAGTGCGCCGCCAGCCGCCCGGATCGGCAGGGCATGGCGAAAGGCTGCATGGCCGAGGTCGGAAAGCCGGCGGTCGTCTGACCGGGTGCCATCCAGCCAGAAATCCCTGCCGTCGATCCGCGCCTTCACCAGCACATGATCGAACACGGCAAGGCGCGGCAGCATCTCCGGCAGCGCATCGCCCAGCTCGCTGTTGACGAGCACCGGCATGGCCGGGATTCCGAGTTCGCCAAGCAGCGCGAGCAGCAGCGCGGTCTTGCCCTTGCAATCCCCGAACCGGCGCTGCCAGGTCTGCTCGGCGCTTGCAGGCGCAAAGCCGCCACCATCCATGCCGAGCGCAAGGTAGCGGACATTGTCCTGCACGAGGCGCAGCGCCGCCATGGCGCGCGCGGCGTCGGTCGCGTTCGCGGCCCGGATTGCGGCCGCTTCCTTCTTCACCTCCGATCCCGGTCCAAGCCGTGCCGCATCCTGATACAGCGTGTGCCAGTGCGCAGAGATCTCCGCCCAGTCGCGCGCGTTCGAAGCCTCAATGGCGTTGATGAGCAGATAGCGCGGCGGCGCGCCACGCGGCGGGCTCGGAGTGCTCGTGTCACGCACCGAGAGGACAAGTTCCTGCCAGTCCCCGGCCCGGCGCAGCTGCGGCTTGGGCGTTCCGGGCAGCAGCCGGTGCCGAAGCAGAGCATCGCGCGGCCACAGCATCCGCACCCGTCCGAAACCCAAGGGAAGGCCGTCGGGAAGGCCCGCGAGAATCTCCATCCGTCCGGCGAATGCAGGATCCCGCCGGCGGATGGTGATGGCGGACTCCACCACGTCGCCAACCCGCAGATCCTCGGGCTGCAGTGCGCCGGTCATCCTCCCGTCAAGCATCGCCTGCTCCAGCCGTGGCTCACGGCGCACAACCGTCATCCCGCTGCCGTCGCCGAGGAGATCGATCGCCCGGCCATCCCGCCAGATGCGGAACCGGTGAACCGTCGCCGTCTCGAAGGCAGGGTCCCACGACAGGCTGAGCGTGCCACCGCCTGCCAGGCCCTCGGCAGAGCCGATCCGTGTCACCGTGCGCATGAACCAGGCCTGCCCGCCCTCCTCGAGACGGATTTGCTGGTCGGTCAGCAGGATGGCCACGGCCGCGTCTCCGGCGTCTCCGGGCGAAGGCGGGATGGGTTCCTCAAGAACCCAGTCCGGAAGGGGTGCCACCAACGGGCGCGGCAGGCTGGAAGCGTCGGCAGATGGTGCGGCAGGTGCTGCCGGAAGCGGAATCCCGGGTTGCGCCAGAACGGTGGTGGAGCCGATTGCCCACACCAGCACCGCGCACCACGCCCACCGCATGCAACCGACCTTTCACATCGGCAGTTCGCCGCCTGCCCCCGAAGAGATGTCTGGCCGAGGTTGCGGCCCGGTTCCAGCCGGAATCTGCAGCAACGGTCCCGGGTGACGCGGGTGCGGCGTCGCGCGCAGGTTACGCGGCCTTCTTCAGATGCCTCCGGCCCAGAAGCTCGGCGATCTGCACGGCGTTCAACGCTGCGCCCTTCCGCAGATTGTCCGAGACGCACCAGAAGGAAAGGCCGTTCTCCACCGTTGGGTCACGGCGCACGCGGCTCACATAGGTTGCATAGTCCCCCACGCACTCCACCGGCGTGACGTATCCACCGTCCTCCTGCTTGTCGACGAGCATGATGCCCGGCGCCTCGCGCAGGATCGACCGCGCCCGCTCGGGCGAGAGCGGCGCGTCAAGCTCCACCGTCACGGCCTCGGAATGGCCGACGAACACCGGCACCCGCACGCAGGTCGCCGTCACCAGCACATTGGGATCGAGAATCTTGGCGGTCTCCACCGCCATCTTCCATTCCTCCTTCGTATAGCCGGGAAAGTCGCTGTCCGCGCCCATGAAGATGTCGATATGCGGGATCACGTTGAAGGCGATCTGCTTGGTGAAGCAGTTCGTCTCCTTCGGGTCACCGACAAAGATGGCGCGGGTCTGGGCGAACAGCTCGTCCATCGCCTCCTTCCCCGCCCCCGAGACCGACTGGTAGGTGGAGACGACGACCCGGCGCACGCCGGCTGCATCATGGAGCGGCTTCAGTGCCACCACCAGCTGCGCCGTGGAGCAGTTCGGGTTGGCGATGATGTTGCGCTTCGCATAGCCGTCGATGGCCTCGGCGTTCACTTCCGGAACCACCAGCGGCACGTCCGGCTCCATGCGGAACAGCGAACTGTTGTCGATCACCGTGCAGCCAGCCGCTGCAGCGCGGGGCGCGTGGGCGCGGGCCGGGCCGGAGCCGCAGGCGAACAGCGCCATGTCCCAGCCGGAGAAATCGAAATGCTCCAGATTGTGGCATTTCAGCTCGCGCCCGGTATCGCCGAAGTCGATCATCGTACCCGTCGAGGCGGGCGATGCGACCGCAGCGATATCCGCCAGTGGAAACTCCCGCTCGGCAAGGATGTTCAGCATTTCGCGGCCGACATTGCCGGTGGCGCCGACCACCACCATCCGATAGCCCATGGGGCCTCCTTCGGTCCTTGTGCAGTGCAGCGAAAGGGCTTGGCGCAGCCGCAGCTTGCAGTCAACGCCGCTTGACCCGGCGCCTCGCGCGTGGCGAACGGCCCGTGCATGCGCTGGCTTCCCGCTCTCGTGATCCTTGTCGCCGTCCTGGCGATTGCGGTCGCATTCCTGCCGATGCGTGCCGTCACGGCCGTTGTACCGGGCCTTGAGGCCGAATCGGCATCCGGAACGATCTGGAGCGGGAGCCTGCGCGGCTCCAGCTATCGCGGTCTGCCGGTCGGCGACGTGGATCACCGACTGCGCGCCCTACCCCTCCTCGCCGGCCGGGCCGAGCTCTCGTTCGTCCGGCTTGGACCCGAGCTTCGCGGCGACGCCGTGGTCGGCGGCGGCACGATTGTGCTGCGCAATGTGGAAGGCATCATCGAGGTTCCGCTGCTGCAGAACAGGATCCCGAGCGCGCCGCCGCTGACTCTGGAGGTTCAAGGCGCCAATCTTCTCCTCGGTGAGGCGGATGGCTGCCGCGCGGCGTCCGGCCAGGTGCGCGCGGAGGTGCGTGGACTGCCGCTGCTCGGCGATCTGCCGCTCACCAGCGGCACCATCGGCTGCGATGGGGATGCCGTGGCTGCCCGGCTTACCACGCCCCGCCGTGATACCTCGCTCGACCTGCGCGGCTGGACGGATGGTCGCTGGGCAGCCGATCTTGGGATCGAGGCGGATGACGCCCCCCGCCGCGCGGCACTGGCGCTGGCCGGCTTCCGCCCCGTGCCCGGCGGGATGGCCTATCGGGTCGAGGGCGGAGGCGCAGCCGGGGCCGACTGAGCCGCACTCGGCGCGGGGCCGCCGACGATAGCGGGGGCGAGATCGGTCTGCACTGCGGAGACGAGACGCGCCGGCGGTAGCGTGCCCATGGTGAGGTAGAGCCGCGCCGTCTCCTCGAAGTCCATGCCTGGAACCGACCGCAGCTTCTCGACCGGAATCAGCAGCAAAGCGCCCCCGAAGGGAACCGGCGCGGTGGGCAGCAGCACCATCTTCGATGGGCCCTGGCCGAGGTCGTAGGTGGTGGATGACGTCAGAAAGCCGACTGCCTCGATGCCGCCGCCGAACTGGATCACCACGGCGCTCATCGCGCTCATCTCGCTTTTCGCATCACCGCCCATGGAGCGGACAAGCCCGGCCAGCGGCTTGTAGATCTTGCCGAATACCGGGATTGCGCCGAGGAAGTCATCGAGGCCGCGCGCGAAAGCATCCTTCGCCTGCCGCTTCACATAGGCCCCAAGCAGCGCGACGGACCCAAGCAGCAGCGAGAAGCCGATCAGATAGCCGAGGAAGGGCGAACCACCGGCGACCAGATTCCCGATCGCGGTGAACAGCTGCCCCACCAGGCTCTGCGGGCCGATGAAGGCGAACATCTGCCGGATCAGCCAGTCCAGCACCACGATGGTGATGATGATGGGCGCAAGCGCGATGAAGCCAGTGCCAAGATGGCCCAGAAAGCGGCGGATCATTGCCCCGACCGGTGTCCGCAGGCTTGGTCGGCCCCAGTTGCTCATGCGGCGCACACGTCGTCTGAGGTCAATGCCATCATGACTGCTTCCCCCATTTCTCTGGTCGACAGATGGCCCCCGAGATCCCGGGTGCGGGCGCCATCGGCGATCGCACGCGCAACCGCCTGTTCCACACGGTCGGCGAGATCCACACGATCGAGCGAATGGCGGAACGCCAGCGCGAGGCTCAGGATTGCCGCCACCGGATTGGCGATTCCCTCGCCGGCGATGTCGGGGGCGGAGCCGTGGATCGGCTCGTAGAGGCCGGGTTGCCCCGGCGCGCCAAGCGCAGCCGAGGGCAGGAGTCCGATCGAACCGGAAAGCTCGGCGGCCAGATCCGACAATATGTCGCCGAACAGATTGTCGGTGAGGATCACGTCGAACTGCGCCGGCCGCCGCACCAGCTGCATCGCAGCATTGTCGGCATAGAGATGGGTGAGGTCGACATCCCGATAGGCCGAATCCCGCAGTGCCTGCACCGTCTCGCGCCACAGCAGGCCGGATTCCATCACATTGGCCT
>JBKBXK010000145.1:0-5669 GCA_046314095.1 Thermaurantiacus sp.
GCACCGTGCGCCGCGCCCGGCCGGTCGTGCTCACCGCGCTGGCGGCCGTGCTGGCGTTCATACCGCTCACCTTCTCCACCTTCTGGGGCCCGCTCGCGTTCGTGCTGATCGGCGGCGTGGCCGAGGGCACGGCCATCACGCTGTTCTTTCTGCCGGCGCTCACGGCGCTCTGGCTGCGCGTGCCCGCGCCAGGCCCGGGCCCAGCTGCCACCCCGGTCCCCGCCTGAATGCCAGGAGAAACTGCCATGATCCCGAAAGACGCCTTCCGCCTGCTCGCCGAGCTGGAAGCCAACAACCATCGCGACTGGTTCCAGGCCAACCGCGATGCGATCCGAAGCTCTGTGCAGGAGCCGTTCGCCGAGGTTCTGGGCGCCATCAGCGAGGAACTGGCAGGCGCCGATCTGCCGCTCAGCGGCGGCGCGGACACGATGTTCCGGATGAACCGCGATGTGCGCTTCTCGGCGGACAAATCCCCCTACAATGCCAGTGCAAGCGGCCTTCTCACGCCCTCCGGCAACAAGGACGAGAGCGCTGGCATCATGTATCTGCACATGGACAAGGATGGCGGCTTTCTCGCCTGCGGCTTCTACAAGATGCCGACGTCTCACCTGAACACCATCCGCGACCGGATCGTGGCCCGGCCGGATGCGTTTCGGGCGGCAATCGACGACCTTTCGGAGGCCGGTCTCGCGCTGTCTTCGGACATGATGCTGAAGGGCATGCCGCGCGGCTATGCCGACCACGCCGACGCCTGGTTTGCGGAACATCTCCGGCGCAAGGTGCTGATCGTGCGCGAGGACCTCGACACGGAGAGCTGGACCAGCGGAGCGGTGGTGGCAACAGCGGCAGGGATCGCCCGTGCCAGCGCCGGCCTGCTGCGCTTCGGCGCGGCGGCCTGAGCCGCGGCGCCCGGCAACGGCTCCCCAGGTTCCCGTCGATGCCGCGCAGGCAGGACGCAAGCTGCCGCAGATGTAGCCCTCGGGCGGGTCAGCCCGCGCTGCAGGGGGTGATGTCGTCCGGTGCGGGGCGGGTGGTGGGCTCGAACACGGCGAGATAGCTGCCGGTGGGCAGGTCGTGGAACTCCGTCTGGCGAAATCCCGCCTGTTCCAGCTCGCACAGCAGCAGCGCGGGCGGAGTGCCGTGCAGGCGCGTGGGGCGGTCGTTTTCGAGGATGGCCACGCGGCCGCCACTGCGCAGCTGGCCGTGAAGGTGCCAGAGAAGGCCGTAGGGGTCCTCGATCTCGTGATACATGTGCACCATCAGCGCGAGATCGGTGCTGCCCGGCGGCAGGTTGGCGTTGCCCGGCCCGCCCAGGATCGGGCGGACATTGGCCAGCCCCTCGCGGATCACCCGCTCGTTGAGGCGGGAGAGGACCGGCGGCAGCACATCATTGGCAAAGACGATGCCGGTGGGGCCGACGGCCGGAGCAAGGCGCACCGTGTAATAGCCGCGCCCGGCCCCGATATCGGCGACACGCAGGCCCGGCTGCACGCCCAGCAGCTGCAGCACCAGCGCGGCCTCGCCCTCGCGGTCCCGCGAGGCCTCGTCGGAATATTGATCGGACACGATCGGCGCCACCGGCCGGTCGGGCCGCGGAAAGACCGGCGCGGCTGCGGCATCGGGCAGGGGGTCCGCCGCGAACTGCCCCTGGCTGGAGAGCGGCTGGTCGCAGGCGGCAAGGAAGAGCGGCACCGCGGCGATCGCGGCAAGGAGGCGGCGGGGAAGGGGCATGGAAGCCAGATGTGCGCGCAGCGGGCGCAGGGCAAGTGGCGCATCGGCCGCGGGGGACGATCCCCCGCTTCAGCCCCCGATGGTCAGGGCTTGTCGGCGCCGGTGGCTGCGCCACCCATTGCGGTCAGCATCATCTGCTGCCAGCGGGCGAAGGCATCCTGCATGCCCGGCACGCCGTCCGTCCAGCTGCGCATCATCCGTTCGAGATCGTTGGGGGTCACGCCATTGTCGATGAGGCCCTTCATCCGCTCGGTCCAGGCGGCGTGCAGCGGGCGCACATCGGGCAGGCCGAAGAAGGCGCGCGCCTCTTCGGGCGTGCAGTCGATATCCAAGGTCACCTTCATGGCGTCTCTCTCCCGGGTCCGGCGTTGCCGGCCATGGGCGCGCGGGAGCCGTGGGATGTCAAGTCCGGGCGGCAGGTTCCGGCTTGCGGGCCAGGATTTCGGCCGAGACCCGCACCGTTTTCAGGGCGATCCGCACTTCGAGGAGGAAGGCGAACAGCGAGGCCGTCAGGAGTGCGAGCACGGCAATGAACAGCATCGGCAACAGGCTGTTGGGCTGCATCGGCGCCACCCAGGCCGGCTGCAGGCGCCACAGGAACAGGAAGGCGATGAGGAGACACAGCAGCAGCGCCGAGCCGACCGAGAGGCTGACGGCACGGTTGGCAAGGCGGATGCGCCGGTCGAGCGAGACAAGCTCCTTGCGGATGTGCCCATCGGGAAGCCCGGCGCCCACCTTGTCCTCCAGCGCCCGGGCGCGGTCGATCACCCGGCCGAGGCGGGTTGTCATCACAGCAAGAAAGGCGCCGATCGCGGTGAGCAGGAACACCGGCGTGATGGCGAGCTGGATGGTGTCGGCCAGGGCCGAGCGGGAGAGCGCCGGCAGGGCATCGGGGATGAGCGGCATGTCGGCTCCATGCGGCGCGGCCGGGGGCCGTGCAAGGCCCCGGACAGCGCAGCAACGCGGGAAGGATGTCGGATTCATACAAGACTGGCTGACGCTTTTGTGGCAGGCGCATGACGCGGTTGGCGGGCCGAAATGGTTGCGCAGGCTGCACATGGGTCGTTGCACCACCACCAAAGGCGACGGATGACGGCGCACCCGCTGTCAGAAATAGCCGGCCGTCCGGGGTGTGATGGGCTGAAAATCCTGCTGAAGGTGGCGCCAGTCTCGCGGCAGCGCGTGATTAACCCACTTTCACTCTGGACTTTGTGACAAGCCCTGGGAAACGAACAGGACAGAAGACGGAAAAAAGGGGAACATTGATGAAGCGGTTTCTGATGTCGGCGGCGACTGCACTTGCCGCCTCGGTTCTGGTCGCAAGCGGCGCGGCCGATGCCAACACCCTGTTCTTCCAGATCAACCCGAACTTCGACACAGGCGGACAGCGCCAGGTGTTCATCTTCGGGCAACCCGGCACCACCGGCAGCGTGATCGGCGCATCGGGCTTCAACCAGACATTCGACCTCGGCGTGGACGGGTTCATCGTCGTGACCGTTCCGACCAACCAGGAGCTTTCGCCGGGCGTGGTGCAGGATCGCGGCTTTCGGGTCGAGGCCACCAACCCGATCAGCGGCTATCTCCTGAACCGCCGGCCGCAATCGACCGACATGGCGTTCCTGATCAACGGCGATCGCCTCGGCACCGACTATTTCACGCTCGGCTACCAGAATATCCAGCAAGACCAGATCTCGGTCCAGGCGACGCAGGACAACACCACCGTCACCTTCCGCCGGCCGGATGGCACGACGACCACCCAGACGCTGAACGCCGGCCAGACCTTCATGCTGACGGCCAGCGCCCAGCTCACCGGCACGCGGGTGACCGCCGACCGGCCGATCGCGGTGTTTTCCGGCAACCGCTGCACCAACGTGCCCACCGGGATAACCGCCTGCGACCATATCGTGGAGCAGATGCCACCGACGGATGCGCTTTCCCGCACCTATTATCTCGCGCAGACGCCACGCACCGGCACGCAGGGCAATGTGTTTCGCGCGGTCGCGACCCAGGACGGCACCGAGGTGCGGGTGAACGGCGCGGTCGTCGCAACGCTCAACACCGGCCAATTCTTCGAGGGCCGCGTGGCGGGCGGCATCGAGCTGACCGCGAACAACCCGATCCTCGTCGGCCAGTATCTGATCGGCCAGTCGCAGGCCGGTGCCAACACCGACCCGGCGATGACGATCGTTCCCGGGCAGGACCAGTGGCTCTCCTCCTATGTGTTCTCGCCGCCGGCCGGCACTGCCAACTTCCCGACCGACTTCGTGTCGATCGTGATCGGAACGGCCGACATCTCGACGCTTCTCCTCGATGGCCTGGGCGTCGATTCCGGCCTGTTCCAGCAGCTTTCGACCACGAACTTCAGCTTCGGCAACATCGATGTCTCGGCCAAGACCGGGCCGTTCAGCATCTCGGCCGCCAACCCCTTCCAGCTGCTGCTGTCGGGCTTCGACAATTTCGACAGCTACCTCACCTATGGCGGCGCAGCCTTCGCGCCCGGCGCATCCCCGCCGCCCGAGGAGCCGCCGCCGCCGCCGCCGCCGCCGCCCTCCACCGTGCTGTTCTGGGATGGTGACCGCGACGGCAATGCCAACAACAATGTGGTGGATGGCGGCGACGGGGTGCTCACGCGCACCAGCACCAACATCACCACGGCCGATGGCTCGGTGAACCTGGCGCTGCCGGTCGCGCCCATCACCCTCGTCTTCGCCGGCGAACCCGGCAATGTGGAGATCGACACCGGCGAGGGCCCGATCCGGCTTCTCGGCCTGCGCTTCGACATCGACGGCTATCGCCTGTTCGGAGACGAGATCGAGCTGGTCGGCCCGAACTCGATGCTCCGCGTGGGCGACGGCACCGACGAGGGCGCGGCTTACGTCGCCCGGATCGAATCCGTGCTCACCGGCGACACCCGCGTGCAGAAGACCGATCTCGGCACGCTCGTGCTGACCGGTGCCAACAGCTACAGCGGCGGCACCGACGTGGTCGCGGGCACGCTCATCGGCAACTCCGGCACCTTCGGCGCCGGCGGCGTCTCGGTCGCCGAAGACGCAACGCTGGTGTTCGACCAGATGGCGGCGGGCATGTTCATGAACGGCATCGCCGGCGACGGCGCGCTGGTGAAGCGCGGCAGCGGCACGCTCGTCCTCCTTGGCGACAATCCGCTCGCCGGGCCAACCACTGTCGAGGCCGGCCGTCTCGACGTGGTCGGCAATCTCGGCGCATCGGCGGTCACCGTCGGCTCGGGCGCGACGCTCGGCGGCATCGGCACCGTGGGCGCCACCCGCATCGGCGCCGGCGGCACCGTCGCGCCGGGCCTCTCCATCGGCACCATCACCGTCGAGGGCGATTTCGTCCAGGCCTCCGGCTCCACCTACGTGGTGGAGCTGAACGCCGCCGGCCAGTCGGACCGGATCATCGCCACCGGCACTGCGACGGTCGAGCCGACCACCACGCTCCGCGTGGTGCGCCTCGGCATGCAGCGGCTGGCGCTCGGCACCCGCTACACGGTGCTCACCGGCGAGGGGGGCCGCACCGGCAGCTATTCGACGCTGACCGGCGACACCCGTGTCTCCCGCTTCATCTCGCTGGTGCAGGAGCTTGACGCGAACAACGTCTATCTGGGCGTTCGGCAGACCGCGAGCTTCGCGTCCGCCGGCCGCACGCCCAACCAGATCGCGGCTGCGAGCGGCGCAGACAGCACGGGCAACGGCAGCCTCTACAACGCGATCGTCACGCTCCAGACCGACGCCGAGGCCGAGGCCGCCTTCGACGCCATTTCCGGCGAGATCCACGCCTCGGCGCGGGGCGCAGCGCTTGAGGACAGCCGCTTCGTGCGCGAAGCGGTGCTCGGCCGGCTGGCCGGCATGGACGAGCGCGCCGTCTGGATGCAGGCCTACGGCGCCTGGGGCACCTTCGATGGCGACGGCAATGCCGCC
>JBKBXK010000146.1:0-5665 GCA_046314095.1 Thermaurantiacus sp.
TGATGGCGTCTCCCCGGCAACCGCTGGTGCTGGACCGGCCGGGCGTGCGGGTGCGCACGCTGGTGCAGTTGCGCTGGGCGGCGATTGCCGGGCAGCTGTTCGCGCTGGTGACAGTCGGGGTCTGGATGGGCTTCCCCCTCCCCTGGGGGCCGGCGCTCGCCGCGATTGCTGCCTCGGTATCGCTCAATCTCGGCCTGCAGTTCCTCTACCGGCGCGGTGACCGGCTCGCCGGCGGATCGGCCATGTTCCATCTCGGCTTCGACCTCGCGCAGCTTTCCGTCCTGCTGTTCCTCACCGGCGGGCTTGCAAACCCGTTTGCGCTCCTGATGCTGGTGCCGGTCACCATTTCCGCATCATTTCTTTCGGCACGGGCAACCGTGGTGCTGGTGTCGGTCGCGCTGCTGCTGCTGGTGGTGCTGTGGCGCTGGTCCCTGCCGCTGCCATGGACGGCCGAGGGGCTGGATCTTCCGGAAACCTATCGCTTCGGGATCCTGGTCGGCATCGCGCTCGGCATGATCTTCCTCTCCATCTATTCCTGGGAAGTCAGCAACGAGGCGCGCCGTCGGCAGGCGGCGCTGGTGGCAACGCAGACGGCGCTGGAGCGGGAAAGCCGCATGGGAGCGCTTGGTTCGCTGGCTGCGGCCGCCGCCCATGAACTGGGCGGGCCACTGGGCACCATCACCCTGATTGCCCGCGATCTCCAGGATGCGCTGGTGCAGGACCCACTGCTTGGCCCGGACGTGCAGCTTCTTTCGCAGGAGGTGAAACGGGCCCGGGAAATCCTGGCGGGGATTGCCGCGCGTGCGGAAGCGGACGACCCGTTTCCGGAGCTGCCGCTGCCGGCGCTGCTGCACGAAGTGGTGGAGCCGTTCGAGCCAACGCGTGTGCCAGTGGACATCCAGGTGATGTGGGAGCCGGGCGGGGGGCCGATCGTTCCCCGCTCGCCGGAGTTGCTGCACGGGCTGCACAATCTTGTCTCCAACGCACTGCGGCACGCGCGGGCGCGGGTGAAGCTGGAAGCAGGCGAGACGACCCACGACATCTTCGTTGCCGTGCGCGATGACGGCACCGGCTTCAGCCCAGACATCCTGCCGCGTCTCGGCGAGCCGTTTCTTGGTCCCTCCTTCTCCGGCTCCGGGTCCACCGGGCTCGGCATCTTCATCGCCACCACGCTCATCGAGCGGACCGGCGGACGGCTTTCGTTCGCGAACCTGCCAGAAGGGGGAGCAAGGGTGGAAATCCGCTGGCCGCGCGCCGATATCGAGGTGGCAGCGTCACGCGCGGAAAAGGAGCTTTCATGACCGCCATGGAACCAATGACCCCGGCCACCGGCACCCCCCTCATCGGCAGCCTGTTGCTTGCCGAGGATGACACGAGCTTTCGCCAGCGGCTTTCGGTGACGCTGGCGCGCAAGGGCTTTGCGGTGACGGCAGCCGCGAGCGCGGCCGAGGCCTTGGCCGTGATACCGGCACTGAAGCCGGACTATGCCGTGCTCGACATGCGGCTCGGCGATGGAAACGGGCTCGATCTCGTGAAGGAACTGCGGGCGGCGCGCGACGACACGCGGGTCGTGATCCTGACCGGCTATGGAAATCTCGCAACCGCGGTGGCGGCCGTGAAGGAAGGCGCAATCGATTATCTCGCCAAGCCTGCAGACCCGGAAGACATCGTCTCGGCACTGCTTGCCGAGGATGGCGAGAAGCCATTGCCGCCAGCCGAACCCATGTCCGCAGACCGGGTCCGCTGGGAGCATATCCAGCGGGTCTATGAACTCTGCGACCGCAATGTTTCGGAAACCGCCCGGCGGCTGAAGATGCATCGCCGCACCCTGCAACGGATTCTCGCGAAGCGCTCTCCGCGCTGAGTCCCCTGCCCTGCGCGGGCTTGCACTGAGGCGCGGCCGGCCCCACACGGGTTTTCATGGCGCGGTTGCTCATCGACCGGTTCGGACGACGCATCACCTACGTGCGTCTTTCGGTCACCGACCGGTGCGATTTTCGGTGCAGCTACTGCATGCCCCTCGACATGGCCTTCCTGCCCAAGGCGGAGGTGCTGACTCTTGAGGAGCTGTCAGCGATCGCGCGCGCCTTCGTCGCCCGCGGCGTGAACCGGATCCGGCTGACCGGCGGCGAGCCGCTGGTGCGGCGAGGATTGCTCGATCTCGTGCACGATCTTGCACCTCTCCTGCGCGGCGGCCTTGACGAGCTGACGCTCACCACAAACGGGAGCCAGCTCGCGCGCTTCGCCGGGCCCTTGTTCGCAGCCGGCATCCGGCGGGTGAATGTGAGCCTCGACAGCCGGGATCCGGATCGGTTCGCCGCCATCACCCGGCGCGGGCGGCTGGGCCAGGTGCTCGAAGGGATCGACGCCGCCCGGGAGGCCGGCCTCCGGGTGAAGATCAACATGGTGGCGCTGAAGGGCCTGAACGAGGACGAGATCCTGCCGATGGTCGCCTGGTGCGGGGAGCAGGGCCATGATCTCAGCTTCATCGAGACGATGCCGCTCGGCCGCATCGAGGAGGACCGCACGGATCGCTATCTCCCGCTGACCGAGGTGCGGCGGATGCTGGACCCGCATCTCACGCTGGTGCCGTCGCCCGAACGGACCGGGGGGCCGGCGCGCTATTGGCGGGTGGCCGAAACGGGGCAGAAGCTGGGGTTCATCACGCCCCTCACCCACAATTTCTGCGAGGGCTGCAACCGGGTTCGGGTGACCGCAACGGGGACACTCTACATGTGTCTCGGCCAGGCGGACCGCGTGGAGCTGCGCGATCTCTTGCGCGCCGGCGGGCCGGCCGCGCTCGACGCTGCGCTGGACGAGGCCATGGCAAGGAAGCCGAAGGGCCATGATTTCGCGATCGACCGCCGCGACGCGGAGCCGGCTGTTGCGCGCCACATGAGCATCACGGGCGGCTGAGCGCTTGAAGCTCGGCCTCGTTGTCTCCGACACGCCGGCCGCCGAGGCCGGGGCAGGCCGGCTTCGACCAGCGCACGGGTTCACCAGTGCCGACGACGCCGAGGTGCTGGTCGTGCTCGGTGGCGATGGCTTTTTGCTGCAGACGCTGCACGCGATGCTTTCAAGCGGCGATATCCGCCCGGTTTTCGGCATGAACTGCGGCACCGTGGGCTTCCTCATGAACGATTTCCGCGTGGACGACCTGCCCGAGCGGGTGGCGGCGGCGCGGCGGTTCCGGCTGTCCCCCCTGTGCATGGATGCAGAAACGGGTGACGGTGCGCTTGTGGCGTCGCCGGCGATCAACGAGGTGTCATTGCTGCGCGAGACGCGGCAGGCTGCCAAGATCGAGATTTCCATCGACGGCAAGGTGCGGCTTCCCGAGCTGACCTGCGACGGGGTGCTGGTTGCAACGCCGGCCGGATCGACCGCCTACAATCTTTCGGCCAGCGGGCCGATCCTGCCGCTGGAATCCGACATGCTGGCGCTGACCGCGATCAGCCCGTTCCGGCCGCGCCGCTGGCACGGCGCACTGCTTCCGGCGAGTTCGCGCATCAGCTTCCGGATTTTGGAGGCGCAGAAACGGCCCGTGTCGGCCGTGGCCGACCAGGTGGAAGTGCGCGATGTGACGGCGGTGCATGTCACGACCGATACCAGTCGGGCGCTGGAACTGTTGTTCGACCCGGAATATGCGCTGGACGACCGAATCCTGATGGAACAGTTCCAGAGCTGAGGGAGGCATGCCGATGGCGTTCGTGCGCGAGGATGTGCAGCGGGTGGTGGACCTGATCAACGCCCAGCCGGGGCCGCAGATGCACGAGGTGGACGCGCCGACCGCGCGGGAGATGTATCTCGCGATGGTGGCAGCGCTGGAAGCGCCGGCGCCGGAGCTGTTCCGCAAGGAGGATCTCTCGATTCCCGGCCCGGCCGGTCCGATCGCGGGCCGCGTCTACCAGGCGGCGACTCCAGCGGGCGAGGCGCCGGTGCTCACCTATTTCCACGGCGGCGGCTGGGTGATCGGCAATCTTGCGACCCATGATTCGCTCTGTGCCGAGATCGCACGCCTGTCTGGCCATACGGTCGTGGCGGTGGATTATCGGCTGGCGCCCGAGGCGCCCTTCCCTGCCGCCACCGAGGACTGCCTCGCCGCTGCACGCTGGATCGCGGAGGGGCCGGGCGAAATCGGCCATGCCGTGACCGGGCAGGTCGTCGCCGGCGATTCCGCAGGCGGGAATCTTGCGGCGGCCGTCGCGCGGGACTGCTGGCGGGAGTTCCCGCTGCTCGCGCAGTGGCTGATCTATCCGGGCGTGGACATGGGCGCGTCGGGCGGATCGCTCGACGAGTTCGCGGAAGGTTATCTGCTGACGGCCGAGGGCATGATGTGGTTCATGCACCAGTATCAACCCGATGCCGGGCATCGATGGGCCAGCCCGCTTCACGCGGAAGACTGGGAAGGGCTGCCACCGGCGCTGGTCTTTACCTGCTCGCTCGACCCGCTGCGGGACCAGGGCCGGGCCTATGCTGCGGAACTGGTGCGCCATGGCATCCGCACCATTTTCCGCGAGGCGAAGGGCCAGGTGCACGGCTGCATGAATGCGCGCGGCGCAGTCCCCTCTGCGCAGGGCGATCTCGAAGGCCAGATTGCAGACCTGAAGGCCCTGATGTCGTGATCCTGCCCTATCGGGCAGGTGTGGGTGTGATGCTGGCCAACCCCGCTGGCGACATCTTTGTCGGCCAGCGCCTCGATTCCAGGGTGGAGGCCTGGCAGATGCCACAGGGCGGCATCGACGCCGGCGAGGAGCCATGGGTGGCGGCGCTGCGGGAGCTCGAGGAGGAGACCGGCATCGTACCCGCACTCGTCGAGCGCCTGGCGGAGACGCGGGGCTGGCTCAGCTACGACCTGCCGCCGGAACTGATGGGGCGCATCTGGGGCGGACAATATCGCGGCCAGCGGCAGAAATGGTACGCCTGCCGGTTCCTCGGCTCCGACGCGGACGTGAACATCTGCACACCCCACCAGGAGTTCCGGGCCTGGGCGTGGAAACCGCTCGACGCGCTCCCTTCCCTCATCGTGCCATTCAAGCGGGCGCTCTATGATGCGCTTCTGGCCGAGTTCGCGCCGGTCTTCAGGGGCTAGAGTTCATCGCCAAGATATTTGTCGAGCGTCTGGTGGAAGTGCCGGATGCGGCTTTCCTGGTAGCGGCCAAGCTCGACCCGGTCGTTGGGGGAAGAGACGAGCCCCTCCTGCACATAGGGCAGGTTCGCCATGTCCTGGTCATAGACCGCGCCCAGCTTCCCCCACGCCGTCACGCTGGACCAGGGCTCGTCATCGCCGAGGAACACCATCTCCGCTGCGCGCGGCACGGGCTCGCCATGCGGGGCGCGGCCGAGGACGCGCACCTCCATCAGCGTCCGGGTCTCGTCCGGCCAGGGGCGCCAGCGATAGACGATGTTCGACATGAAGCCCCCCCATGGCGAGAGGTTGGGGAAGACATTGTAGGTCCATGCGTCGAGCAGCTCGGAATCCGAGGCCTGCTCCGCCATCGGGTCGCCAAGCGCACGCAGCATGTCGCGATTGCGGTCGCCCATGGTCTGCCGCGCCGTCATGCCCGGCTTCAGTTCGAGCTCCCCGCTCTCGGCGGGGTTGCGGCCGGCACCGCCCGAGAACGCCTCGATGATGGCCGCGTCGGGAAGCTCTCCGAGATGTGGGCTT
>JBKBXK010000147.1:0-5636 GCA_046314095.1 Thermaurantiacus sp.
GGGGGATGTCCTCCATGCTTTCTGCGCGCAGGTGGAGGAACTTCGACTCAGTCACCCGAGACCCTTTCGATATCCGCTCCAACGCCCTGCAGCTTTTCCTCCAGTCGCTCATAGCCACGGTCAAGATGATAGACCCGTCGGACGACGGTCTCGCCTTCGGCCGCCAGCCCCGCGATGACGAGGCTCATGGACGCACGCAGGTCGGTTGCCATCACCGGCGCCGCTGCAAGGCGACCGACACCCCGCACGAGCGCCGAGCGACCGGAGACCGTGATGTCTGCCCCCATCCGGGCAAGTTCCGATACATGCATGTAGCGATTCTCGAAGATGGTTTCGGTCAACACGCTGGCGCCCTTGGCCACGCACATCAGCGCCATCAGCTGGGCCTGCATGTCGGTTGGAAAGCCCGGGTAGGGGGCGGTGGTCGCGTCGGTGCCGGCCAGTCCGTTGCAACGGCTGACGGCGAGTCCGCCCTTCGCATCCCGCACCTCGACATTGGCCGCCTCAAGGGCCGCGATGGTCGCTTCCATGATGTCACGCCGGGCACCGGCCAGCAGCACCTCGCCGCCGGCGATCGCGACCGCGCAGGCATAGGAACCGGCCTCGATCCGGTCTGGCATCACCGCATAGGTCGCGCCGTGCAACCGATCGCGCCCCTGCACCACGAGCCGTTCGGTGCCGATGCCGTCGATATGGGCGCCCATGGCAACCAGACATCGCGCAAGGTCAACGATCTCCGGCTCGCGGGCTGCATTCTCGATCACCGTCTCTCCGCGCGCCAATACGGCTGCCATCAGGACATTCTCGGTAGCCCCGACAGAAACCTGCGGGAACACCACGCGCCCCCCGACCAACCCGCCGGGTGGCGCCTTCGCGCGCACATAGCCGGAGGCAAGCTCCACCTCGGCGCCCAGTGCGGAAAGACCCCTCAAATGCAGGTCGATCGGCCGATTGCCGATGGCGCAACCGCCGGGCTGCGACACGGTTGCAACGCCCTCCCGCGCGAGCAGAGGCCCCAGCACAAGGATGCTGGCCCGCATCTTGCGCACGATGTCGTAGGGCGCGGTGGTCGAGGTGACCCGCCCGGCACGAAGCGTCATCACGCGGCCATAGTCCTCCGGCCGCGAGCCCTCGGTGTGCGTGCTGGCGCCGTGCTGGTTCAGCAGGTGGCCGAAGGTGTCGATGTCGGCGAGCCGTGGAAGATTGCGCAGCGTCAGCGGCTCATCTGTCAGCAAGGCCGCCGGCATCAGCGTGAGCGCCGCGTTCTTCGCACCGGAAATGGGGATGGTGCCCGCAAGCGGCCGCCCGCCGCGGATCAGTATCTGGTCCATGGAAGAGGGTGATTGGCCGCACTTCCGTCGCTACGCAAGGCCTTCAACAGGAGGCCGGCATATGGACATCGAACTCTGGCATTGCGCGGATGCGCGTTCGTTCCGTGTGCTCTGGATGCTGGAGGAGATGGGCCTTGCCTATCTACTGCACCTGTTGCCGTTCCCGCCACGCTGGAAACAGCCTGGCTATCTCGAAGTGAACCCGCTCGGCACAATCCCCTATTTCCGCGACGGCAAGGGCGCCGAAATGACTGAAAGCGCCGGGATCGTCCACTATCTCGCCACTGCATATGGCCCGTCCGACCTGTGCGTCAGGCCCGATGAAGCCGACTATGCGGCTTTCGTGAACTTCCTGCATCAGTCCGACGCCACACTCACCTTTCCGCAGACTCTCGTGCTCCGCTATCGGGTGCTCGAGCCCGAGGAGCGACGGCAGCCGAAAGTCGCCGACGACTACGCCAAATGGTTTCTGGGACGCACCGTCTGGGTGGACAGGGCATTGGCTGATGGGCGCCAATGGCTGGTTGCAGGCCGCGTCACCGGGGCGGACATTGCCGTGGGATACGCCTTCCTTCTTGCCAGCCACCTCGGCTTGATCGAGAGCGTGTCTCCACGGATACGCGCATGGTGGAGCCGGTGCCAGTCTCGGCCCGCATTTGCGCGGGCCAAGGATGCACAGGCCGCTGGTGCCTCCGGATTCGCCTAATCCCGGACAACCATCTTCCCCGCTGAACCCCCCGCAACCCATGCCGTCCATGGAAGCGACGGCGTTGGCACGGGAGCAGGTTGATGTCCCAGATTCGGCTGGCAGGTGCGGTCCTCCTTTCTGTCGTCGCTTCGACAGCAGACGCCGGACGCAGCTACTATGTCGATTTCGAGCGTGGCTCCGACCGCGCAACGGGCCTCTCGCCCGAGGCGGCATGGAAGCGGGCCCCGGGAGACACGCGGGCAGAGGGCGTTCCCGCGTCCACCCGTCTGCAACCCGGTGATCGGGTCCTGTTCCGTGGCGGGGTGACCTACCGTGGCACAATCGTGACACGCGTGTCCGGCACGGCAAGCGCCCCGATCATCTTCGACGGGAGCGGATGGGGGGCCGCGCCAGCCGTCTTCGAAGGCGCAGATCCGCTCCTGAACGTGCGCCCGTGCCGCTCGCAACGCGATTGTCTCGGCGCGCCGCACTGGCGCAGCCTCGTGCGTGCCCGCCTGCCCGAAGGCGCACGCTGGACCGACTGGATTTTCGACGGAGATACCGCCCTTGTGCCCGCGCAATGGCCGTCGCCACCCACACAGGCACTCGCGCATCGGCCCGAAGGCTTTCACGAACTGCCCGCGGAACACACGGCGAGCCTGCGTCTCGGGCTTGTTCCGGTGTCGCTTCCGCCGGGCCTGGAGGCAGGCGAGCCAGTCCTGGCCATGCACGTGCGGCCTGGCCAGGTCGGCTATTCCGGCCCGGTGATGATCTCGCCCGACGGCATCCATTTCTCTCCTTACCGCTGGCACCATTGGGGGTTTGCGCCATTCGACGGCGCCAATCGCGTCGCGCTCATGAATCTCCCGTCGATGGTGGACCGACCGGGAACGTTCGCAATCTCGTCACAGCGCCGCATTGCCATCGCCTGGCCGCTCTCCGACCGGCCTGACCTTCGCCTGGGCACCGGCCGGCAGGGTTTTCACCTGATGTCTGGCGGATACATCACGGTCACCGGCTTCCGGTTCATGAACTACGCCGGCGGGGATACGCTGTCCCGGCACGCCGCAACACCAATCGTCCAGCTGTCCCCGCTTCCGGGCATCACGCTGGCCAACAACCAGATGCGCTCCGTCGTGGCACTTGGCCGCCCCGCACGGCCGCAGGAACTGGCCAGTGGCACGCCTTCCCCTCTGATCCGCCATGCCGGAAACTGGGCAAACGCGAGCATGGCCGATGTCGTGACGCGCTCTCCGGCGACCATCCGTGGCGCCGGCGGACTTCAGCTTGCGGGAGCGTCCGCGCTCCCCGATGCCGGCTCGCACGTCCCGATGTCGGCGAGCGTCAGCGGCCGATAGAGGTGCGGGAAGCGGGCGCCGCCCCGCGACACCTCCCAGCGCAGCGCCGGATCATTGGCCACGAGCACCTCGGCAATCATCAGTTCCGTCTCTCCGGCGAAGTGCCTGGCGAGCGTTCCGGCAAGCTGCGCGTGCGTCGAAAGGTGAATGAAACCGTCCCGCAAATCGTCGGTTGAGCCGGTGAACGCGCCCGTCTCCTGAAAGCGCCGCCATTCGCCCTTGCGGAAAATCTTGAAGATACGCACCTCCGGTCGGTGCGACATCGCCTTTCGGAGCACAAGCAAAACGGGCCGGAGATTGCTCCCCGGCCCGCCACTTATTTGTTGCTCCCTTTCCCTGCTCAGTCGTCCCCGGTCAGAAACGCAGGCAGCGGTGCATCGGCGCCGTCGTCACTGCTTTCCCGGCGCGGCCCACGATCGCCGCCCTCGCGCCGGCGCCTGCCGCCGTTCCTGTCACCGCGATCGCCGCGATCGCCGCGCGGGCCACGGTCACCCCCTTCGCGGGGCTCGCGCGGAGGCCGGTTGTCGGGCAGCTCTTCGCCGGTCTCCTGGTCCACCACGCGCATCGACAGCTTCACCTTGCCGCGATCGTCGACGCCGATGACCTTAACCTTCACCAGCTGGCCTTCCACCAGGACATCGCCCACCTTGGCCACGCGCTCGGACTTGATCTCCGAGATGTGAACGAGGCCATCCTTTGCGCCAAGGAAGTTCACAAACGCCCCGAAATCAACGAGTCCAACGACCTTTCCGGAATAGATCTTGCCCACTTCCGGCTCGGCGATGATCCCGTTGATCCAGTCACGCGCCGCTTCGATCTTCTCGGGGTCCGCTGACGCGATCTTGACCGTGCCGTCATCCTCGATGTCCACCTTGGCGCCCGTGGTTGCCACGATTTCGCGGATCACCTTGCCGCCGGTGCCGATGATGTCGCGGATCTTGTCCTTGGGCACGCTCATCGTCTCGATGCGGGGCGCCGTCGCGGCAAGCTCGGTGCGCGCCGAAGTCAGTGCCTTGGCCATCTCGCCAAGGATGTGCGCACGGCCCTCCCTGGCCTGGGCAAGCGCGGCCTTCATGATCTCCTCGGTGATGCCGGCGACCTTGATATCCATCTGGAGGGAGGTGATGCCCTCGGCTGTCCCGGCCACCTTGAAGTCCATATCGCCCAGATGGTCCTCGTCCCCGAGAATGTCGGAGAGGATGGCAAACTCCTTGCCTTCAAGGATCAGGCCCATGGCAATCCCAGCCACGGGCCGCTTCAGGGGAACACCTGCGTCCATCATTGCAAGGCTCGCCCCGCAGACGGTCGCCATGGAGGAAGACCCGTTGGACTCGGTGATGTCGGCGACGACCCGCACCGTGTAGGGAAACTCTTCCTTGCTCGGCATCATCGGATGCACCGCGCGCCAGGCGAGCTTCCCATGGCCCACTTCGCGCCTGCCGACGCCGCCGTACCGGCCGGCCTCGCCAACCGAATAGGGCGGGAAGTTGTAGTGCAGCATGAAATGCTCGTACTTCAGGCCATCAAGGCCATCGATCATCTGCTCGCTGTCCCCGGTGCCGAGCGTGGTCGTCACCAGCGCCTGGGTCTCGCCGCGGGTGAACAGCGCCGAACCGTGGGTGCGGGGCAGGATGCCCACTTCGCAGACGATGGGGCGCACCGTCCGGGTATCGCGTCCGTCGATCCGCGCGCCGTCCTTCAGGATCGCTCCGCGCACGATGTCCGCTTCCAGCGACTTGACAAGTTTCATGGCCTTCATCTGCACCGCGGGCTCGGCATCGGCGAAGAGCGCCTTGGCCTTCTCCCGCGCGGCGCCGACTGCTGCCTGGCGCTCGGACTTCTGGGTGAGCTTGTAGGCCGCAGCGATATCCGCCCCGATGGCATCGCGCAGCTTCCCGAGAATCTCGGCCGCCATATCGTCGGACTTCAGTTCCCAGGGCTCTTTCGCCGCTTCCTCTGCCAGCCCGATGATGGCGTCGATCACCGGCTGGAAGCCGCGGTGCGCGAACATGACCGCTCCGAGCATCTCGTCCTCGGTCAATTCCTCGGCCTCGGACTCAACCATCATCACGGCGTCGCCCGTGCCCGCAACCATCAGGTCCAGCCGCGATTGCGCCAGCTGCTCCTTGGTCGGGTTCAGCACATAGTCGCCATCGATGAAGGCAACACGTGCCGCGCCGATGGGCCCGAGGAACGGCAGGCCCGAGAGCGTCAGCGCAGCAGACGCGGCAACCATTGCAAGCACGTCCGGCTCGCATT
>JBKBXK010000148.1:0-5535 GCA_046314095.1 Thermaurantiacus sp.
GCCGCAGCGCTTGGAGACAGTCTCCGGGCGGAGGAACTGCTTGCCGATCTTCTGCCGGAACCCCACCGCGCGCGCCTGTTCGAACTCGCCGGGCGTGCGGCCCCGCTGCTTCCGTCCGGCTAGACCAGGCGGGTTGCCACGTGCCACCACTGCGGCGGCACGCGCGCGGCGGCGGCATCGCGTGCCCTCGCAGACGCAAACAGCGCGAAACAGGTCGCACCGGACCCGCTCATCCGCGCCAGCACCACGCCAGGGGCCGCCTTCAGAAAGGCGAGCACCTCGCCGATCGCGGGCGCCAGCCCAAGGGCGGGCGCCTCGAGGTCGTTCCGGCCCGCAAGCGATGCAGCAAGCGGGTCACCGGATTTGAGGGGCCCGCGATCGACACCGTCCCAACACGCAAACACCCGGCCCGTCGGCACCTCGACGCCCGGGTTGACGAGCAACACCGGCTGACCGGCCGCCATGTCGACGGCAGTCAGCATGTCGCCACGGCCTTCCCCGCGCGATGCCTTTGAGACCAGGCACGCAGGCACATCGGCGCCCAGCCCGGCGGCGACTTCGCGCAATGTCGTCTCGTCCAGAGCCGGAACCGACAGCCGGTTGAGGAGGCGCAGCGCGGCCGCTGCATCTGCGCTGCCGCCGCCAAGCCCTGCCGCGGCGGGTATCCGCTTTTCCAGCGTGAGGGCGAAACATGCCGGGCTGCCGGCGGCTTTCGCAAAGGCCCGCGCGGCGCGCAGCACGATATTGTCGTCCAATGGCCCAGCGGCCGCCGCGAACCGGCCGCGGACCTCGAGCGACCATCCATCCGCTGGCCGCGCCTCGAGCAGGTCGCCGAAGGCCGTGAACGCGAACAGGGTTTCGAGCCTGTGCCATCCGTCTGGCATGCGCTCGCGGACATGCAGGGCAAGGTTGATCTTCGCCGGAGCCGGCTCGGTCGCGCCCGTCTGCATGGGCGCGCCGGCTAGCGAGCGGCGAGCGCTGCGTCGAGACCGTAGTTCAGCTTCAGATCGATTTTCTGTCCGAGCTTTTCCGGCGGGTCCAGAGCCCGGGCCGCGGCCCATGCGTGCCGGGCCTCGATGCGCCGGCCGACACGCCACAGTGCGTCGCCGAGATGGTCTGCAATTGTCGGATCGGCCGGCTCGGCGGCCCGGGCCTTCTCCAGAAGGGTCACGGCCTCGTCGAAACGGCCGCGCACGAAGGCGGCCCAGCCCATCGAATCGATGATGGCCCCGTTCTCGGGCTCGGCGACGAATGCGCGGGCAATCAGCGCTTCCGCCTCGTCCAACTTCCGGCCCCGATCCAGGAGTGAATAGCCAAGATAATTGAGATAGATGGCATTGTCAGGCTGAAGCTCCAGCGCACGCCGCAGGTCTGCCTCGGCCTCCGGGAACCGGTCTGCCTGTTCCAGTGCTGCGCCGCGCAGGAAAAACAGATAGCCATGCTCGGGCCGAATGTCGGTCCCAAGCATGGCGATGGCCCGGGTCATGCTGTCGATCGTTCCGGCATGGTTTTCCGCAGCCCGATCGATGTCAGCAAGCCGCACCCAGTCCTCCATGCCGCCGTCAGGCGACAGCGCGAGCGGCCGGAGGACTGCGCGGGCGGCATCATGATCCCCCCTGGCCGAGAGCAGGGTTGCACGCCGCCACTGCACCGCCCGCAGCAGCGGGCCGGACTGCGGAGCATTGTCGAGCGCCTCCAGCGCCAGCGATACCTGCTCCTGTCGGCCGAGCGTGTCCGCGGTGACAAGCCAGGTTTCCGGGATGTCCGGAGCAGCAAAGGTCGCCAGCCGCGCGAACGCCAATGGTGGTGCCGGGTTGCGATCCCGCGAGAGGTCGGTTGCCAGGCGAAGGAACAGGAGGCCGACACCTTCCGCGGGGCGGGTGACCGCAGCGCCCAGGTCCCGCCCGGCCATCCGCGGATTTGCGACAAGGCGGGCGCGTGCCTCGGCGAGAACCGGATCGTCCGCCGGTCCGCCGCCCAGCATCGCAATCGCCCGGCCTCGCCATTCCGGCACCCGGCGACCGGCTTCCAAAGCTGCCGCAGCCGCAGCGATTCGCATGCGTGGCGCCCCGACGCCGTCCACCTCGACCAGTGCACGATAGGCTTCGGCTGCCTCCGGCCAGCGGCCCGCAAGCGCCAGAATGTGCGCCCGATGCTCGCCGAAATAGGATCGGGTGACGGGTTGCGCGCCCGGCGCCTCCAGCAGCGCCAGCGCCGCATCGGTGCGGCCGCGGGCAGCAAGCCCGTGGGCCTCGAGAATTGTCGCGATGATGGGCGGATCGCCGGCGCCGATCAGCGGATCCGTGAAGGCGGAAACCGCTTCGTCGTAGCCGCGCAAATTGCCGCGACGCGCCGCCTCGGCGACGGGCACCAGCGCCACGGCCGACCGGCTGATCGGGTGCAGGCCCAGCTCGCGGAGATCCCGGCCCTGCATGCGCTGCGCAAGGCGGAGGGCGGCGGCGCGGTCTCCGCGTTGCAGCGCCACCTCGAAGGCCCGCGCCTGCAGGATCTCGTCCGCCGCATCGGCCCGGAGTGCCTGGCCGAACGCACGGGCAGCAATCTCATGGTCCTGCTCTGCGGCGGCCACGCGCCCGACGACATAGGCCTGGAGGCCACGGTCTGCTGGCGGCAGGATCGGCGCAGCAACGGCCGTGTGGGATACAATCGCCGCGGCAATGCCCGGCAGCACCATCCGCCCGATCATCAGCATGGAGTCAGCCAGAAGTCTCTCCCGTATCGCGTGTCTTGCCGCCGGGCGGAAAGGTAGCAGCTTCAGCCAGCCGAGACCACTGCGACATTGCCGGTCAGGCGTCGATCGCGCCAGCCTCCAGCCGGGCGGCATTGGCCTGGATGAACTGGAACCGGTGCTCCGGAACCCGGCCCATCAGCCGCTCGACAAGATCGCGCACCGGAGCTTCGCCCTGGTAGCTGTCGGGAACCCGAACGCGCAGCAGCGTGCGCGTGGCCGGATCCATGGTGGTCTCGCGAAGCTGCCCGGGCGACATCTCCCCGAGGCCCTTGAAGCGGGCAACGTCCACCTTCCGGCCCCGGAACCGTGTGTCCTGCAGGTGCAGCCGGTCGGCATCGTCCCTGGCGTAGGCAATGTCCGAGCCGGCCGACAGGCGGTAGAGCGGTGGCTGGGCGAGGTAGAGCCGGCCGTCGCGCACCAGACCGGGCATCTCCCGGAAAAAGAAGGTCATCAAAAGCGTTGCGATATGGGCGCCGTCAACGTCGGCGTCGGTCATGATGACGATACGCTCGTAGCGCAGCCGCGCGGCATCGTAGCGATCCCGCGTGCCGCATCCCAGCGCAAGCGCAAGGTCCGCCACTTCCTGGTTGCCGGAAATCTTCGCGGCGGCAGCGCTTGCCACGTTCAGGATCTTGCCACGGATCGGCAGGATCGCCTGGGTTTCGCGGTTGCGCGCCTGCTTGGCCGAGCCGCCGGCCGAATCGCCCTCCACGATGAACAGCTCGGTGCCCTCCGGGTCCTGGCGGGCGCAGTCCGTCAGCTTGCCGGGCAGGCGCAGATTCCGTTTCGAGGTCGCGGTCTTGCGCTTCACTTCCCGCTCGGCGCGGCGCGCCAGCCGCTCCTCCAGCCGTTCGATGACATGGCCAAGAAGGGCGCGGGCCCGATCCTGATCCTCCGCAAGCCAATGGTCCAGCCGGTCGCGGATCGCGCTCTCGACCATTCGGGCGGCCTCCGGCGACGCCAGCCGGTCCTTCGTCTGCGACTGGAACTGCGGCTCGGGCATGAAGAGCGACAGCATCACCACGGCGCCAGACAGCGCGTCCTCGGCCGAAATCTCCGCGCCCTTCTTCATGCCCATCAGCCCGGCGTGCGCGCGCAGTGACTTCACCAGCGCTGCGCGAAGGCCGGCCTCGTGGGTGCCGCCATCGGGCGTCGGAATGGTGTTGCAATACCAGCTGGCAGCGCCGTCGCCGTGCAGGCTCCACGCAAGCGCCCATTCCACCTCGCCTGCCGCCACCTCGCCACTCACCTTTGCGCGGCCGGCGAACGGCTGGTCGGTCGCCGTCGGCTGGCCCTCCATTTCCTCGGCAAGCCGGTCAAGGAGACCGCCGGGAAAGAGGAACGTCTGCGCTTCGGGCACCGGCTCCCGGGCAAGCGACGCGTCGCAGCTCCAGCGGATCTCGACGCCCGAGAAGAGATACGCCTTGGAACGGGCCAGCCGCCACAGCCGCTCGGGCGAAAAGCGCACGCCCTGACCAAAGATTTCGGCGTCCGGCCGGAAGGCCACCCGCGTGCCCCGCCGATTCGGCGCCGGGCCCACCAGTTCGAGGGGACCCAGCGGCGCGCCGCGGCTGTAGCTCTGCCGAAACAGCTGGCGGCCGCGGGCCACTTCCACTTCCAGGTGCGCCGACAAGGCGTTCACCACCGATACGCCGACACCATGGAGGCCGCCTGAGGTCTGGTAGCTCTTGCCTGAGAATTTGCCACCGGAATGAAGGGTGGTCATCACCACTTCCAGCGCCGACTTGTCCGGAAAGCGGGGATGGGGGTCGATCGGAATGCCGCGCCCATTGTCGCTGACTGTCAGCGTGCCGTCCGCCTCCAGATGCACCTCGATGCGGCTGGCATGGCCTGCCACCGCTTCGTCCATGGCATTGTCGAGGACTTCCGCCGCCAGGTGGTGCAGCGCACGGGCATCGGTTCCGCCGACATACATGCCCGGCCGCCGGCGGACCGGCTCCAGCCCCTCGAGAACCTCGATTTCGCTGGCATCGTAGCCGGAGGGCTGGCTGGCGGTCGCGGCAGCAGCAAAGAGATCAGCCATGGGCCACGGATACAGGCTGCACGACGATATGGGAACAGGGCAGGAACGTTCGCGCGCTGCTGTGGCTGCGGGAACACGGGCCCGCCGCCCCGGAACCGGCCCTCTCAATTTTCCTCTTGTGCACTGCACAATCGAACGGCAATCTCCACAACCAAGAAGAGCAAAGCTCCATCCCCATGGAACCTGACCGCGAGCGGCAAGGCCTTTGCTGCCCGGGCCTCGTGACAGGCAGCGTTCAACCGGGTCCCCGGAAAACCGGGCCTGCGTTTGGGGGAACAGAGATGCGCATATCAGGATTCGTGGCGGCCGGGGCCTTGCTCGTCGGGGTGGTGATGGTCCAGCCGGCCCTCGCCCAGGACGAGGGCAGCGGTGTGACCTTCTCCGGCGAGGCGACCTTTGTCAGCGACTATCGGTTCCGCGGCATCAGCCTGTCGAACCGCAAGCCGGCCGTTCAGGCCGGGATCGAGATGGAAACCCAGCCCGGCTTCTATGCGGGCATCTGGGGCTCTTCCATCGAAGAGTTCAATGGCGCCACTGTCGAGCTCAACCTCTACGGTGGATGGCGGGGCAGCTTTGGGCCGATCACCACCGATGTCGGCATTCTCGGCTATATCTATCCGGGCGGCAGCGACACCGATCTCTATGAACTTTATGGTGCGGTGTCGGGAACGGTTGGCCCCGCAGAGCTTACGGTGGGGCTCAACATCGCGCCCAACCAGGGCAATCTCGACCGGTCCAGCCG
>JBKBXK010000149.1:0-5491 GCA_046314095.1 Thermaurantiacus sp.
CCCCTCCGGGCGGCCCGCCGGCCGAACGCTGCGGCGAGTCTGCGGGCCTGTGCTCCGCCCAGTCCGCAGCCGCCTCCACCAACTTGACGTCGAACGGGTCCGCCTACGGGGTCGGCAAAGCCGCCCCTCCGGGCGGCCCGCCGGCCGAACGCTGCGGCGAGTCTGCGGGCCTGTGCTCCGCCCAGTCCGCAGCCGCCTCCACCAACTTGACGTCGAACGGGTCCGCCTACGGGGTCGGCAAAGCCGCCCCTCCGGGCGGCCCGCCGGCCGAACGCTGCGGCGAGTCTGCGGGCCTGTGCTCCGCCCAGTCCGCAGCCGCCTCCGCTAATACATATGCTGACCGCCATTGATGGAGAGTGTCGAGCCGGTGACGAACCCGGCATCCTCGGCGCACAGGAACGCAACGCCGCGAGCGATCTCCTGTGCCTGCCCAAGCCTGCCAGCCGGGATTTTGGCAACGATCTTTTCCAGCACGTCCGCCGGAACCGCCGCTACCATATCCGTATCGATATATCCCGGGGCAATCGCATTCACGGTCACGCCGAAGCGAGCGCCCTCCTGCGCCAGCGCCTTGGTGAAGCCGTGGATTCCCGACTTGGCGGCAGCATAGTTCACCTGACCATATTGGCCAGCCTGGCCGTTGATCGAGCCGATGTTGACGATCCGGCCCCACTTCGCCTCCTTCATCCCCGGAAACACGGCCTTGGCCATGTTGAAACAGCCTCCGAGGTTCACATCGATGACCTCTTTCCACATCTCGAAGGTCATTTTCAGAAGCGTGCCATCGCGAGTGATGCCGGCATTGTTCACCAGCACCTCGACCGGCCCATGCGTGCTCGCGATCTCCGAAACCGAAGCCTGGCAGGCTTCATAATCCGCGACGTTCCAGCGGTAGGCCGGAATGCCGGTGCGTTCGGTGAACGCCTTCGCGCGCTCCTCGCTCCCGACATAGTTTGCAGCAACCGTCATTCCCATGTCGCGAAGCGCAACCGAGATCGCCTCTCCGATTCCGCGCGTGCCCCCCGTGACCACTGCCACCCGTGCCATCATACGTCTCCCCGCTTCCCTCGCCCAAAGGTCCTAATGGTCGGCCAGCCACCCGGCAAGCTCTCCCTCAAGCATGCTGCGCAGCATTTCGAGACCTTCGGCGCTGTCATTTAGACAAGGGAGATAGGCATAGTGGCTTCCGCCAGCTGCAAGAAACGCATCGCGGGCCTCGATCGCAATTTCCTCAAGGGTCTCGAGGCAATCCGCGGAAAAGCCAGGGCAGGCGATCGCGACCTTCGTCACCCCGCCCTTGGCGAGCCCGACGAGTGCCGGCTCCGTATAGGGTTGCAGCCATTCTGCGGGGCCAAACCGGCTCTGGAAGGTGACCACCAGCCGATCCCTCTCCATGCCCATGGCCTCGGCAACGAGGCGCGCCGTCTTCTGGCAGTGACAATGATAGGGGTCACCGAGATCGAGCGTGCGCCGTGGCATGCCGTGGAAGCTCAGGACCAGTCGTTCGGGCACGAAGTCGAGCCTGCCAATGCCCTGCTGAAAGCTCTGGGCGAGGGCCGCCACATGCGCGGGATGATCATGGTAGGCGGGAAGCGTGCGGATCGCCGGCACCCAACGTTGTCGGCTGATATGCCCGAACACCTCTTCGATCACCGTCCCCGTCGTGGCGCTGGAATATTGCGGATAAAGTGGCGCCACCAGGATGCGGTCGCAGCCGGCAGCGCGCAGGGCATCGAGCCGATCCGGGATGGCCGGCGCGCCATAGCGCATCGCATAGTCCACCAGCACCCTCTGGCCCCAGGCGTCCTGGAGCGCGCGGGCCTGCCGCCGGGTGATGACCCGCAGCGGGCTGTCATTCTCCGCTTCGTCCCAGATGGCCGCATAGGCCTCGGCCGTCCTGGGCGGTCGTGTCTTCAGGATCACTTTATCCAAGAGGAAGTGCCAGATGGACTTCGGCAACTCGATCACGCGCGGATCGGACAGGAATTGCTTGAGATAGGGCCGGACGGCTTCGGCTGTCGGAGCGTCCGGGGAGCCCAGATTGATGACAAGGACGCCCACCCGCCCGTGGGCGACCTCGGGATGGTCTGACGGCCGCACGCGGCTAGTCGAACTGCGGTGCCAGCGGCAGGTGCCGCGCGCGAATGCCGGTTGCTGCAAAAAGCGCATTGGCAAGCGCGGGCGCTGCCGGCGGTGTTGCCGGCTCACCCGCCCCGCCGAGCGGCCTGCTGGAGGAGAGGATCACCGTCTGGAACTCGGGCGCCTCGCCCAGAGCCAGCATGCGAAGCCCGTTGAAATTCCGCTCGCGGGCATAGCCTTGGGCGAAACTGGTCTCGCCCCACAGCGCGGCTGTGAGGCCGTATATGGCACCGCCTTCCATCTGCGCCGTCACCGAATCGGGATTGATGGCCCTGCCACAGTCAATGGCGGTCACCAGCCGTGCGATACGGATCTGCCCATCACGAACCCCGGCTTCGACCACCTGCGCCACGATCGCCCCAAAACTTTCATGGAGCGCGACGCCGCGGCCGAAACCCTCCGCAACCGGGGCGCCCCACCGGCCGGCCTCGGCCACAGCGCGCAGAACACGCGCATGCGGTCCCTGTGGGTCCAAAAGCGCAAGGCGAAATGCCAGGGGGTCGCGCCCCGAAGCGGCGGCGAGCTCGTCGATGAAGCTCTCGACGAAGAACGCCGTGTAGCTGTGACCGACCGAGCGCCAGTAACCGAGTGGCACTGGCTGGGAGACGGCGACATGGGTCGCACGAAAGGCGTCGGCGCGATAGGGGACGTGTGATGCGCCCTCGATGGCGCTCCCGCTGGCGCGATCTGTTCCCGGAGCGAGGCGCGGCATGTTGCGACGGGCGAAGCTGTTGCCGACGACCGGCGCCGCAATCGTGAGGTCGAGCGCGGCGAGGCGTCCGTCCGCAGCCACTTTCCCGCGCATCCGCGCCGCTGCGGGCGGGCGGAACATGTCGGCATGGCTATCTTCCTCGCGGCTCCACTGCAGCAGCACCGGGCGGCCGATCGCGCGGGCGATCAGCGCTGCCTGCTCGACATGGTCGGTTTCGGCCTTGCGGCCGAAGCCTCCGCCAACCAGCGTCGGATGGATCAGCACCGCAGACTGGTCGATGCCGAGCGCGCGCGCGGCGGCCCAGGTCGCAAGGGTTACGGACTGTGTGGGGGCCCACACCTCCACCCTGCCGTCCACCACACGGGCGGCCGCCACCATCGGCTCCATGCACACATGCGCAAGGAACGGCACGCTGTAATCCGCTGTGAGCGCATCGCCGCCGAGCGCCGCTGCCACGTCACCCTCACTGCGGATGACACCGCCTTCCGCATCGAGCGAGGCCTGCACGCCTGCGACGATCCAGTCCCCTGCCGGACGGCCCTCGATCTCGAATCGCGGTGTCACGCGGGAGAGCGCCCGCCGGGCCTCCCAACTGGTCGGGCCTACGGCTGCAACCCAGTTGGGGCCGTTCACCGTCTGCACGCCTTCCGGTGCCTGCACGGCAACGAGCCGGCCGCCAATCGGCCCGTGCCGGATGCTGGCAAACACCATCCCCGGAAGCCTAACGTCGCCGGCAAAGCGTGCAGTGCCGTCGACCTTGGGTGGGATGTCGAGCCGGGTTACCGGACGGCCGGCGAGCGGGCGCGCACTCTCGGGGCGCAGGCTGACAGCACCCATCCACCGCGCGGCATCGACCCGCACCGCCGCCTCGCCGATGGGCATGCGCTGTGCCTGGTAGACGACAAACCCGTTGCGCGTATCGAGAAGCGCCGGGTCCACGCCCCACGCCCGACCCGCGGCGTCGACGATAAGCGCGCGCGCTGTCGCCCCGGCCTCCCGAAGGATGTCGTGATAGCCCTTTATGGACGTGCTGCCGCCCGTCATCTGCAGATTGAGGCGGCGGATCGCTGTTTCTCCGGCAAAAGCCGCCACGTCGCGCAGCATGGGCGGCAGGGACGCAGTGCCGAGGCGGACCATGCCGACATGCGCATAGTCGGGATGGAAGGCCGCTGGCTCAACGCCCACCATCCGCCAGTCCGCACCGAGTTCATCCGCCAATATCTGCGCAAGACCCGACCAGCTGCCCTGCCCCATTTCCGCCTGGGGAACGGCGACTGTCACCCGACCGTCGGCCCCAACCCGGAGCCAGGCGTTGAACAGCGTCTCGCCCTCGCCGGCCGTCCATGCCGGCGGATAGCTGCGCGGCCAAACCGCGAAGCCGACGACAACACCCACCGTAGCGGCCGCGCCCACGAGAAAGGCCCGGCGAGACGGCAGGAAGCGGCGCCGTTCGTTGGCCGCCGGTGCATCGGTTGGTGTCTTCTGCAGCATCCTTGCCTGTCCGTTGCGCCCCTTCGCCCGAAGCGGGAGGTCGTGGCCAGACACGGCAATGTCGCACGACCCGCAGTGATGCAAGCAAGGAGCCGCCATAGGCAAGGGTGCGGCCCGTCAGAATTTTGACGCTCAATCGTCGGGCAGCGTCAGGAAAATGACGCTTTCCGGCGGGAAAGCTGTCGGCGAGCCGCGCCTGCCCCTTGGCCGCGCTTGGCATACCATTTGCTCTCCTTCGTGCCGTGGCCGCGCGGTCAACGGGCGAACGCCAGCCCGTCGAGTGAACGGCCAGAGCCGGCGCCGCTTGCGTGCATGGAGCGATGGCGCGGGCAAGGTGAGGAGAGAGGGCATGGAGGCAGAATGGCTGCCGGTGGGGCAGGTACCGGCAGGCGGAGAACGCCACGCAATCCCGGTCGTTGCAGACCCGGCAACGCAGCGCGTGTTCGCGATGGCCACACGGGTCTCGGGCACACGCGCCACAGTGCTGATCGGTGGGCCTTCGGGAACCGGCAAGGAGGTGCTTGCCCGCTATGTCCACCAGAACAGCGCGCGTTCCACCGGCCCCTTCGTGGCCGTCAACTGCGCGGCTCTGCCCGAGACGATGCTCGAAGCGCTTCTGTTCGGCCATGAGCGTGGCGCGTTCACCGGGGCTGCCGGCGCAGCGCCGGGCCTCGTGCGCGCGGCCGAGGGGGGCACTTTGTTCCTCGACGAGATAGCGGAGCTGCCGCTTCCGCTCCAGGCCAAGCTGCTGCGTGTTCTCCAGGAACGCGAGGTCCTGCCGCTCGGCGCAACCCGTCCGGTGCCGGTCGATCTTCGCCTGATCGCCGCCACAAACCGCGAGCTGGCCGCCGAGGTGACTGCCGGCCGGTTTCGCGACGATCTCTACTGGCGGATTGCCGTGTTCCCGATACAGTTGCCGCCGCTCGCCCAGCGGCCAGCGGATATCCTTCCACTGGCGCGGCATTTCCTCGCCACCCATGCGGAAGCCGCAGCTCCGCCCACGCTGCAGGCGGACGCGGAAGCGGCGCTTCTCGCGCACGCCTGGCCCGGCAATGTCCGCGAGCTTGGGAATGTGATCGAACGGGCGATCATCCTTGCCGGCTCTGGTCCGATCAGCGCCGGCCATCTCAGCCTGCCGGCGCCGGGGGG
>JBKBXK010000150.1:0-5479 GCA_046314095.1 Thermaurantiacus sp.
TGGTCGACACGCCCAGGGCGGCGGCCCACAGGGCCAGCGGCGCGGGGCCGAAATCTCGAAGCGCGGCGAGCCGGGCCAGAAGGTCCCGCCGCGCCGGGTGGCGGACTGTTTCCGGTGGCGGCAGCGGGCCACGCGCGTAGGAAGGCGGCTCCCGCACCTCTTCGAAGGCCGCGCGCGGCAATGCCATCCTGACGACAGAGGAAGGCGCCGCAAGATAATAGTCGGCGACCCAATCAACGAGGCGCCGAAGCGGCGCGCGCAGCGGCGGCATGTCGAGCCGTCGCGCAACGGCGCGGAGCCGTGCCTCGGGAATCGCGGCCGCTTGATAGACTCCGCTGTCCCACACCACCCCGGCAATGCGCCGTGGACCCAGTGGCACCTCCACCACATCCCCGGGCGCGAGCACGGGTTCGGGAGGCGCTGCATAATCCAGCGCGGCAAGGCCCGGCTGCAATGGGAGAACGGAGACCCGCATTGATTTCCCGGCCTGCTTCGCGGAAAGCCGGGCAGCGGGCAAGCGCCCTGGCCGCAAGTCCGGCGGGAGGTGGTACCATGAAGTTCTTCATCGACACGGCCGATGTGGCGGAGATCAGCGACCTGGCCGCGACAGGCCTTGTGGATGGTGTCACCACCAATCCAAGCCTGGTGCACAAGGCCGGGCGCGATTTTCTCGACGTCGTGAAGGAGATTGCCGCAGTGGTGCCTGGCCCTGTATCGGCCGAGGTTGTGGCGACCGACGATGCCGGGATGCTGCGCGAGGCCGAAGTGCTTCGCCGCATTGCCGACAATGTCTGTATCAAGGTGCCTCTGACGCCAGATGGCCTCAAGGTCTGCCGGAAGCTCACCGGGGATGGGACCAAGGTCAATGTCACGCTCTGCTTCTCGGCGGTGCAGGCGCTGCTTGCGGCGCGCGCAGGCGCCAGCTTCATTTCCCCTTTCGTGGGCCGGCACGACGACGTGGGCTTCGACGGGATGGCCCTGATCCACGACATTCGCACCATCTATGACAATTTTGGCTTCGAGACGGAGATCCTGGTCGCGTCGGTGCGTCACCCGGTGCATGTGCTGGAGTCCGCGAAGATCGGCGCCGATGTGGTGACGGTCCCGCCAGCGGTGCTGCGTGCGCTGTTCCGCCACCCGCTGACCGACCGCGGGCTGGAGGCCTTCCTCGCCGACTGGGCGAAGACCGGGCAGACGATAGCATGAGGCAGGGATGACCGGCGAGGCGCTGCTTGCCGACTGGCTTGCGAGCCTTGCTGACGAGCGCCGCCTCTCCCCCCATACGCTGCGTGCCTATGGAGCGTGCGGACGGCGCTTTCTTACCCACCTGGGGCATGTGCACGGCCGCCCGGCAGACCTTGCGCTGCTCTCAGGCCTGGCAGCGGCCGACCTGCGCGGCTTTCTTGCCGCGCGCCGGCTGCAGGGGCTGGGCCCGCGCTCGGTGGCGAGGGAATTGTCAGCGGTGAAGGGGCTGTTGCGTTTCGCGAAGGAGCGGCACGGGGCGGACGCGCCAGCGCTCGGCCTGGTGCGGGGGCCGCGGCTGCGACGAGGCGTGCCACGCCCACTCTCGCCGGCGGACGCGGTTGCAATGGCGCAGGTGGCGGGCGAGGAGGCGCGTGCGGCATGGATTGGCGCCCGCGACACGGCCGCTCTGCTGCTCCTCTACGGCGCGGGCTTGCGGATCTCCGAGGCGCTGTCGCTGGATGCCGGGGTCCTGCCGCCCCGCCAGACCCTGACGGTGCGCGGCAAGGGCGGCAAGGAGCGGCAGGTGGTGCTGCTGCCGCAGGTGCAGAGCGCGATTGCGGCCTATGCCCGGCTCTGCCCCTGGCCGCTTGCGCGGGGTACCCGCTTGTTCCGGGGAGCCAAAGGCGGGCCACTCTCCCCTGACGTGCTGCGCCGCGCGGCGCGGGCGGCGCGGGTGGCGCTTGGCCTTCCCCAAAGCGCGACCCCCCATGCGCTCCGGCACAGTTTCGCGACCCACCTTCTGGCCGCGGGGACGGACCTTCGTACCATCCAGGATCTCCTGGGCCATGTGTCCTTGCGCTCCACCCAGGTCTATGCGGATGTCGATGCCGCGCGCCTTCTTGACGTGTATCGCGGCACCCACCCGCGCGCGGGCTGAGACCCTCTGCACTTCGGGGCCTCCAACGAGCCGGTCTTGCCTCAGCTGCCCTTCTTGACCCGCTCGAAGGCGGCAAGGGCCGCCGTACGCGCCGCCTTGTGGTCAACGATCGGGTTTACCGGCTGGTGGCTTTCATATTCGGGGGCGAACTCCCGGATATAGTCGAGCGCATCGAATTTCTCCGACTGCGCGACGGGCGCGAAGATCCGGTAGTAGGGCTGGCTGTCGACGCCAGAGCCCATCACCCACTGCCAACCCATGGCGTTGTTGGCGAGATCTGCATCCACCAGAGTGTCCCAGAACCAGCGTTCGCCCTCGCGCCAGTCGATCCGCAGATGCTTGGTGAGGAAAGAGGCGGTTATCATCCGCACACGGTTGTGCATCCATCCGGTCTGCCAGAGCTGGCGCATGCCGGCATCGACGATCGGATAGCCCGTGCGCCCCCGCTGCCACGCCTTCAGCCAGCGCCGGCCGTCGCCCTTCGACGTGTCGGTCCATTCCATCCGGGCGAACTCCGGACGGTGCGGCCGCAGGTGACCGTCGGGATATTGCTCCAGCAGTTCGTGGGCGAACTCGCGCCACACGAGCTGGCGGGTGAAGGGCTGGGCCGCCTCTGGCCCAACCGCGGCCTCGGCTGCGTGCCACACCGTGGCGGGCGAGATTTCGCCGAAATGCAGGTGCGGCGACAGGCGGGAGGTTCCGGGCTCTGACGGGAAATTGCGGCGGCGCTCATAGGCCTTCAGGTGCGGCAGGAAGGCCTCCAGTGCAGCCTCCGCACCAGCCTCCCCGGGCTCCCAATCGCCAAAACCGGTCGCCCAGTCCGGGTCCCGCGGCAGCAGGCCCCAGTCTTCGAGGCGCTCACCCTCCGGCATGTCGGCCGTGGTGATGCCGGTCGGCAGCGGCTTTGGCACTGCCGGTGGAAGATGGTCGAGACTCGCCTTCCAGAACGGCGTGAACACGCGGTACGGCGTTCGTGAGCCGCTCAGCACCTGGCCGGGCCTCAGCATCCGTGTGGCGCCGTGGAGCTTCAGCCGCGCGCCCAGCCGTTCCTCGATCGCGGCCCACCAGGGCTCGGCATGGGCGGTGGCATGGATTGCGTCGGCGCCGGACACGCGGGCAAGGTCCAAGAGCACCTGGCTGGAAGCGCCCTTCAGCAGCAACAGGCGGGAGCGGTGCTGCCGAAGGCTGGCATCCAGGTGCACGAGGCTGTGATGCAGCCACCATCGAGACGCCGCGCCCATCGGCCGAAGGCCTTTCGAGACATCGTCCAGCACAAAGACCGGGATGATCGGGCCTGCCTCTGCAGCAGCAGCCACCGCGGCCTGATCTGCAAGGCGGAGATCCTGTCGGAACCAGATGATATGCGGAGCGGCCATGGCTGCGTGATGGCGCCGGAGGCCCTGTGGCTCAAGCGCGACCCTTTGGCGCCGCCGATCGGGGTTGGGCAATTGCGCAAGGGCCACGGCTCGGCCAAGGCGGGCGCATGACAGCGCTGGCAATGGTGGACGGGCAGATCGGGCCAGTGGCAGGGCCGGCCGTTGCCGTGGAGGATCGGGGCCTCCAGTTCGGCGATGCAGTCTACGAGGTGGTCGCCTTCCTGAACGGCCGGCTGTTCGACTGGGAGAAACATCTCTGGCGGCTCCAGCGCGGCGCCGCGGCGATCGGCTTTACGGGGCTGCCGTCTGCAGCGGTGATCGCAGCGCGTGCCCGCCGCCTGATGCGGGCCTCGAGAGTGACCGACGGCCTGCTTTATATCCAGGCCACGCGCGGCAGCGGCCGGCGCGATCATGTCTTCCCGATCGGCGATGCGCCCACCCTGATTATGACCGCACGGCGTTTCGACTTTCGCCAAAGGGTGCGGCAGCAGGAGGTTGGCGTCGCCCTGCTCACGCTTCCCGATCAGCGCTGGAAGCGTTGCGACATCAAATCGACGAACCTGCTGCCGGCTGTGCTCGCCAAGGAAGAGGCGCGCCGCGCCGGCGCGTTCGAGGCAATGTTCGTGACCGAACAGGGGGTCGTGACGGAGGGTGCATCGACCAACCTGTGGATGGTGGAGCCCGGTGGACGGCTGCGAACCCATCCTCTGTCCGCGGCGATTCTGCCCGGAGTCTCCCGCGACACGGTGATGGCGCTCGCCCGCGGTGATGGGCTGGAAGTGGACGAACGCGCCTTCCCGGTCGAAGAGGCGCGCGCTGCACCGGAACTGTTCCTGACCTCCACAACCGGACCGCTGCTGCCGATCACCACTCTGGATGGCGCGGCCGTGGGGGATGGCGCGCCGGGCCCGATCACACGCCGGCTGGTCGAGCTGCTCTGGAGGGACGTGAGGCGGCAGACGGGGTGGCGGGCCAGCGGATTGCCTTGACATCGCGGATGTCGCATCCTCCGGCGCAAGGAGGGGTCATGGCCGACGCAGGCGGCATCCGGCACAGCTACCGGGCCTTCATCAGCTATTCCCACGCTGACGCGCGGGCTGTGGCCCGCCTCCACCGCGACCTGGAACGCTTCACCGTGCCCAAGGAACTGGTCGGGCGCGAGGGACTGTTCGGCCCGGTGCCCTCGCGGATCGCGCCCATCTTCCGTGACAGGGATGAGCTGCCCGCAAGCGGCAGCCTCTCGGCGCGACTCGAGGAAGCGCTCCGCGATTCCATGTTCCTGGTTGTCGCCTGCTCGCCCTCGGCCGCGCAATCGCGCTGGGTGGGTAAGGAGACAGAAAGCTACTTGCGCATCCACGGGCCAGACCGAATCCTCGCCATCATTGTTGGCGGCGAAGCGGACTTGCCACTCGAGGCCCTGTTCCCGCCGGCGCTCGCCGCCCTGTCGCCGATTGCTGCCGATGCAAGGCCCGAAAAGGATGGCGAGCGCAGCGCATTCCTGAAGGTTGCCGCCGGGCTTCTCGGGGTCGGGCTCGACGATCTGGTGCAGCGCGATGCGCAACAGCGCCTGCGGCGGGCCGGGCTGCTGGCCGGCGGGTCCGTTGCGCTCGCAGCCGGCATGGCCGCTTTGGCGCTGGTGGCCGTGAACGCGCAGCGGGAGGCTGAGCGACAGCGCGACGCCGCCGAGAGCCTCATCGAGTTCATGCTGACCGACCTGCGCGGGCGCCTCGAGCCGGTCGGCCGGCTCGACGTGCTCGACAGCGTCGGCGAGCGTGCACTCGCCCACTATCAGGCGCAATCCAAGGGTGCGCGCGATCCGGAGATGCTGGGCCGGCGCTCGCGGGCGCTGATTCTCATCGGCGAAGTGGCAAATCTTCGCGGCGCTTCCGAGGAGTCGCTGATCGCCTTCCGCGAAGCCGCCGCGACGACGAGGGCGCTTATGGATGCGAACCCGGTCGATGGTGACCGCATATATGATCAC
>JBKBXK010000151.1:0-5461 GCA_046314095.1 Thermaurantiacus sp.
GGGCCCGGCGAGGCGGTCATCGAGAAGATGATGGAGCTTGGCCGCCACGGTCGCAAGAATGGCAAGGGCTTCTACCACTATCCGGAAGGCGGCCCGAAGCATCTCTGGCCCGATCTGGGCACCCACTTCCCCGTCGCCGCGCACCAGCCGTCGCCCGATGCGGTGAAGGAGCGGCTACTCTACCGCCAGCTGGTCGAATGCGCGCGGTGCTTCGCCGAGGGTGTCCTCGAAACGCCCGAGGACGGCGATCTCGGTGCCATCTTCGGCTGGGGCTTTGCACCCTTCACCGGCGGACCGTTCAGCCATATGGACACGGTGGGGCTGGCGACCATCGTGGAAACGCTCGACCGGCTCACAGTCACGCATGGCGAGCGTTTCGCCCCGCCGCAGCTGTTGCGCGACATGGCCGCGACGGGCGAGACCTTCTACGGCCAGGCCGCTCGGAAAAAGGCTGCCTGATGGCGCTCCGCACCCCGCTCACGGAGATGCTGGGCGTCCCGCATCCGGTGATGCTCGCTGGAATGGGTGGCGTCTCCTATGCCGAGGTGGTCGCAGCCGTCTCCGAAGCAGGCGGCTTCGGAACGCTGGGCATGGCGGGCACCTCCCCCGCCTTCATCCGCGAGCAGATGCGGCAGGTGAAGGCGCTGACGGACAAGCCCTTCGGAGTCGATCTCCTCGCCGCCCAGCCGGAGAGCCTCACAGCCTCGGTCGATGTCATCATCGAGGAGGGCGCGACCGCGTTTGTCGCCGGCCTCGGCGTGCCCACCTCCATCATCACGCAGCTGCATGCAGCCGGCATCCTGGTGATGGCGATGGTGGGCAAGGTCGAACATGCGAAGAAGGCCGAGGCGGCGGGCTGCGACGCCGTGATCGCGCAGGGCACCGAGGGCGGCGGACACACCGGCGCGGTCGCCTCCGTCGCGCTGTGGCCGCAGGTGGTCGATGCGGTGCGAATTCCCGTGGTGGCGGCCGGTGGCCTCTATGATGGCCGGGGCCTCGCCGCCGCGCTCGCCATGGGCTGCGTTGGGGTGTGGATGGGCACGCGCTTCATCGCCAGCGCCGAGGCGCATGCGGCACAGGTCTACAAGGACGCGATCGTGACCATGAGGGAAAGCGACACCGCCGTCTCCCGCGGCTTCACGGGCAAGACGCTGCGCGCCATCCGCAACCGGACGACCGAGGAGTTCGAGACCAAACCCGCCAAGCCCTTCCCGCTGCAGGCGATGGAATCGGTGCAGCTCAACCGGCTCGGCCCGATTGCCGGTATTGTCGAGAATGTGGACCCGGACACCCAGTGCCTCGCGGCCGGCCAGTCCGGCGGTGGCGTGCACGAGGTCCTGCCCGCCGGCGAGATCGTGCGCCGGACGGTTGCCGAAGCCGAAGAGGTGCTCGGCCGCATCGGGCGGCTTGCGGCATGAGCGGGCGTCTTCAAGGCAAGACCGCGGTGGTGGTGGGTGCCGCCGGGGAGGGCAATATCGGCCAGGCGATCGCGCGCCGCTTCGCCGCCGAGGGCGCTGCCGTACTGGTTGCTGGCCGCAAGGAGGCGCCGCTCGCCGCACTGGCGCAGGAAATCAGCGGCCACCATGCATTGGCGGACATCCGCAATCGCGCCGAGGTGGAGGCGCTGAAGGACACGGCCCTCGATCAGCTGAGCGGCCGTATCGACATCCTCGTCAACTGCGCTGGCGTTGCGCCGCTCACCCCGCTGGAGAAGGTGAGCGAGGAGGAGCTGGAGCTTCTGTCCGCTCTCCAGTTCAAGGGCGTCCACCATCTGCTCCAGGCATTTGTGCCGGTGATGGTGGCCCAGGGTGGCGGGGCAATCCTCCAGACTTCTTCGGCCACGACCGATCGCATCATCGACAATCACGCCGCCTATATCGCCACCAAGGCGGCCGGCGACGCGCTCATCCGCTGCATCGCCTACCAGTATGGCAGGCACGGCATTCGCGCCAACTCGCTGGTGCCGGGGCTTACGCGCAGCCCGATGACTGGCGGCGCGTTCAAGGCGGTTCCCGGCTTCGAAGCGGCATTCGCAAACGAGTATCCGCTCGGGCGCATCGGCACGGCCGAGGATGTGGCGGCAGCCGCGGTCTTCGCCGCGTCAGACGAATGTTTCATGACCGGCGAAAGCTTTCACGTGTCGGGCGGCCTCCGTCTGCGCCGCAACCCGACATCTGCGGAGATCTTCGGCGGCTAGAGCAACATCCATCGCGGTTGAACCACCTGGTTCAATCGCGACGTTTAAAGCTGCTCGTCAATCCAGTGTATTGAGCGTCCCTTTCCGACAATGTTGAAGCGGCAGCGCGATTCAACATGATCCAGAGATTCTCTAGTCCACCAGCTTCATGAGGCGACGCCGCGCGGGCGCGAGCACCGCTCCAAGCTCCGCTCCCCGCTTCAGCACCGCGCCATTCTCCCCGATCAGCGCATACTGGCCCTGCCTGTGGCGCAGCGCGGGGTCCTTCACCACGCGCAACTCCGGCCGTTCCGACGCACGGCGAAATGCCGAGAAGGTGGCCGCCCGGGCGCCCAGCTCGATGGCGTAGTCGCGCCAGTGGCCTGCCGCGACCATGCGGCCATAGAGCTGCATGATCTGGTCAAGCTCGGCGCGGTCGAACACCACCTGGCCGCGGCCTCTCGGCACCAGCGGCGTCACCTCGTTCAAGCGCGTGCCCTCACGCGGCCTCGCCGCGCCCACGCCGCGCCTTGCGCTCGGCCTCCTCGCGCTCATAGGCTTCCAGGCGCGCCCGCAGCAGCTCCATTTCGCACTTCAGATGCTCCACCCGCTGCGTAACAGGATCGAACTTCTCCGAGCAGGGCGTGCCATAGGGTGTGAAATGCTGGCGGTCTTCGGCTGGAACCGGGATGGGTCTTGCGGGAATGCCGACCATGGTGGCGCCTGCCGGCACATCCTTGGTCACCACCGCATTGGCACCGATCCGCGCGCCGTCGCCAACCGTCACAGGCCCCAGGATCGCAGCACCGAGCGAGATGACGACGTCATTGCCGATGGTGGGATGCCGCTTGCCGCCAACGCCTGAGGTCGGGTTGGTCCCGCCCAGCGTTGCCCCCTGGTAGATCGTCACATTGTCGCCGATCTCGGAGGTTTCGCCGATCACCACGAAGCCATGGTCGATGAACAGGTTGCGGCCGATCCGGGCGCCGGGATGAATGTCAATGGCGGTCAGGAAGCGGCTGAAATGGTTGACCAGTCGCGCCAGCAGAAAGAGCCGGGCGGCATACAGGCCGTGCGCCACCCGGTGCAGGCCAAGCGCCCAGACACCGGGATAGGTGAGGATCTCCAGGCGCGAGCGCGGCGCCGGATCACGCGCCTTCACGCTGTCCAGATAGGCGATCAGCCCCATGGCCGGCTCCCGCGCGCGTCCCGCCGCATGGGTGCGACATAGCTCCAAGCCAGACTCAAATCCACCCCGTCCAGCAGGGCAGCAAAGTCTGGCTCCTCGGAGGAATAGCCGCGCTTGTTTGCCTGGTATGCCCGCTGCTGCCAGAGCGCCGCGCCGTGGAGTTGCTGACCCCCGAGTTCCTAACCTTCATGGCCGTGGGCTTCGCTGCGCAGCTCGTGGATGGCGCGCTCGGCATGGCTTTCGGGGTCATCTCCACCACGTCGCTGGTGGTCCTCGGCGTTCCGCCCGCGGCCGCCTCTGCTGGTGTCCATGCGGTCGAGACCGTGACCACGGCCGTCTCGGGCACCAGCCATGCAGTTGCGCGCAACATCGATTGGCGGCTGTTCCGGCGAATTGCCCTGCCCGGAGTCGCGGGGGCAGTCGCCGGCGCCACGGTTCTGAGCCATCTGCCCGTTGATATCGCTCGGCCGATGGTGCTTGCCTATCTGCTGTTGGTCGGAGTCTGGCTGTTCTGGCGCGGGCTTGCCCATCTCCATGTGGAACGGACGCCACGGGTGGTTGCGCCGCTCGCCCTCGCCGGCGGCTTTCTCGATTCGGCAGGCGGCGGCGGATGGGGCCCGATCGTGACTTCCAACCTGATCCTGCAGGGGGGAACGCCGCGGCACACGATCGGAACGGTGAACGCCGCCGAATTCCTGGTGACCACCAGTGCGGCAGTCACCTTTCTCTTCGCGCTGGGCTGGGAGGTGGTGACGACCGCAACGCTCGGCCTTCTGGCCGGTGGCGTGCTCGCCGCTCCGCTCGGGGCCCTCCTGGCGCGACGCATCAAGCCCGACACGTTGATGATGGCCGTGGGTCTGGTGCTGTCCGGCACCAGCCTCCTCGGGCTCTGGTCCCTGTTCGGCTGAACGCTAGACCGTCGCGCGCAGCGTCGCGCCCACCGCCTGCACCACGCTGGCCAGCCGCACCGCGGCCTGGATCGCCTCCGGCTTCACGCCATGCTGCAACAGCACCTTCTCGTGCGAATCGACACACGCGCCGCACCCGTTGATGGCGGACACCGCAAGCGAGAACAGCTCGAAATCGGCCTTCTCGATGCCCGGGGCGCCGATCACGTTCATGCGCAGCCTGGCCGGCATCTTCTGATACTCCGGGTTCGAGGCCAGATGCGTGAAGCGGTAATAGACATTGTTCATCGCCATGATGCTGGCCGCGGCCTTGGCGGCAGTCACCGCCTCGGGAGAAAGCGCAGCGGCTGCGTCGGCTTCGGCCGCAGCAATCAGCGGCGCCACGCCGGTTGCATGCGCGCAGGCAAGCAGCGTTCCCAGCTTCTGCTGGTCGCTCAGCAGCGTCTCGTTCATCAGTGACGACATGTTGAGGCGCAGATCCTTCGCGTAATCCGGGAGAGTGCGCGCGAGTTCGACCACCTGCATCGGCGGGTCTCCTTCAGTATCTTGAAATCTCGGGACGGTCAGGCGGAGGGAAGGCCGCGGGAGGCAGGAGTCCGCCTCCCGCGGCGATGCCGTCGCAGGTCCGATCAGGCAGCCGGGCGGAGCGTTTCCTCGCCCGACGACCAGTTGCACGGGCAGAGTTCGTCGGTCTGCAGCGCATCCAGGATCCGAAGCGTTTCCTGCGGGTTACGACCAGTGTTGAGATTGTTGATCGAAACATGCTGGATCACGTTGTGCGGGTCGATGATGAAGGTCGCCCGAAGCGCAACGCCCGCATCCTTCTCAAGCACGCCAAGCGCCTGCGCCAGCACCTTCTTGTTGTCCGCAATCCAGGGAAAGTCCGCAGCGGCCAGCCGCTCGTCGGATTTCCGCCACGCGAAATGCACGAAATCCGTGTCGGTGGAGGCGCCGATCAGCACCGCATCGCGATCCGCGAACTCGTCCTTCAGCTCGCCATAGCCGACAATCTCTGTCGGGCAGACGAAGGTGAAATCCTTCGGCCACCAGAACAGGATCTTCCATTTGCCCGGGAAGCTGTCGTGGCTCAGCGTCTCGCCATCGGGCAGCTTGTCCACGCCCTGCTGGACGGGAACGGTGAACTCGGGAAGCTTGTCGCCAACAGTCAGCAGGCGCGCATCTCCATCT
>JBKBXK010000152.1:0-5416 GCA_046314095.1 Thermaurantiacus sp.
GTTCAGCCTTCTGGCCGGCCTCGCCTTCGCCTTCTTCTTCACCTTCATGGGCCTGCCGCTCGGCCGGCTTGCCGATCGTGCCACGCGGAAATTCCTCGTCGCGGGCGGTGCACTCGCCAGCGCCACGGCGGGCATGCTGGCCACCATGTCAGGCAGCTTCGGGCAGCTGTTCGGCGCCCGGGCCCTCGCCGGCACAGCCGATGCCGCGCTCGGCCCATCGGCCTTCTCCATGCTGGCGGACCTTTTCCCGCCCGAGAAACGCGGCAAGGCCTTTTCCGTCTATTCGCTCGGCATCTATCTCGGTGCCGGCATCGCCTTCGGCATTGGCGGGCTGATCGTGGGCGCGCTCAGCGCGAGCCCCACGGTCATCGTGCCGCTCTTCGGCGAGATCCGCTCCTGGCAGGCGGTGTTCCTCATCATCGCGCTTCCCAGCCTCGTCGCCTCGCCTTTCTTCCTGTTGCTCCCCGAGCCGAAGCGGCGGGGCCTCGCCGCTCCGGGCGAACGGCTGTCGGTCAAGGCGACAGCGTCCTATGTCTGGCAGCGGCGCGGGCTGTTCCTCCCCTATTTCGTCGGGTTCGGCATCATCGTGATGGCGAACTTCGCAACGCTTGCCTGGACTCCGGAGTTCTTCATCCGCCAGTTCGGCACCAGCCCGCGCGATGCCGGCGTGATGATCGGCATGATGATGGCCGCCTGCGGCGCGCTTGGCGTGCTTTCGGGCGGCTGGTTCACCGATTGGCTGCAGCAGAAGCGCGGAAGGCGCGATGCCGTCCTCATAACGGGCATGGTCACCTGCATCGGGTTCATGACCTTCTCCGTCCTGTTCCCGCTGATGCCCACAGAGGAGCTTGCCCGCGCCGCGCTGGCGCCGGTCTTCTTCTTCGGCGCGTTCGCAAGCGGTGCGGCGCCTTCGGCAATCGGTGCCGTCACCCCCAACGAGATGCGCGGGCAGGTGTCGGCACTCTATCTGCTCTCGATAAACCTTCTCGGCATCGGCCTCGGCCCGACGGTGCCCGCCCTGTTCACCGACTTCGTCTTCCGGGATGAAGCGCTTCTCGGGGCGTCGCTGGTGACGACTGCGGCGATCACGGGCATACCGGCCGCGCTGCTGCTCAACCGGGCGCGCGCCCGCTATGTGCGCGAGGCCACCCACCGATAGGACGCGTCCTCGCGATCTCGCCGCCCCTTCTCGAGCTCGGCATTGTTGCGGAACCAGCCGGCATCGACGGGGCGCTCCTCGCCCCAGTCCATCAGTTCGCCATGGGCGATGATGCGCGTCGCGCCATCGCGCGTTTCTGCGCGGCCGAGATAGCGGCCCAGCACGACCAGCTCCCGGTCCGGATCGGTCAGCCAGTGCCAGGTGCGGACATAGCCTTCATAGCCGCCATCGGCCGACACGAGGAGATTGGCGAGATCGTGGCGGGTCGCGGCGAACATGCCCATGAACCCCATCGCGACCTCGACGAAGCCGTCGGGACCGCCCGAATAGATGCTGCCAAGCGATATCTCCGCCTCCGGCCAGAAGGCGGCGCGCACAAGCTCCGGGTCCAGCCGGTCGACGCCCCGGCAATAGGTGTAGAGCGCCTGTCGTGCCCCCTCGATGTCGAAGCTCATGATCCCTCCCGCAGGCGATAGCGCTGCAACTTTCCCGTAAGCGTCTTGGGCAAGGCATCCACGAACTCGACACGCCTTGGGTATTTGTAAGGCGCGATCACCGATTTCACATGGTCCTGCAAAGCCTTGGCGAGTTCGGAACTGCCTTGCCAGCCCGCCGCGCACACCACCCATGCCGTCACCACCGTCCCGCGATCCGGGTCCGGCATGCCCGTGACGGCACATTCGGCGACGCATGCGTGCGCCAGAAGCGCATTCTCCACCTCGGGTGCGGCGATGTTGTAGCCAGACGACACGATCATGTCGTCAGAGCGGGCGACATAGTGGAAATGGCCGTCCGGGGTCAGGCGATAGGTGTCGCCGGTCACGTTCCAGCCATTCACCACATAGGTCGCCTGGCGCGGATCGGCGAGATAGCGGCAGCCCGTCGGACCCTTCACGGCCAGGCGGCCCTCGCCTTCGGCCAGCGGGTTGCCCGCGTCATCGAGGACCGTCGCCGTGTATCCCGGCACGACTTTTCCCGTCGAGCCGGGCACCACGTCCGCGCCCGCCGCCGAAATGAAGATGTGCATCAACTCGGTCGCGCCGATCCCGTTGACCAGCCGATGCCCGGTTGCGTCCTCCCAGGCCTGCAGCACTGCAGGCGGCAGATGCTCGCCGGCCGATACACAGGCCCTCAGGCTGGAGATGTCTGACCCCTCCAGGAGCCCCAGCATCGCCTTGTAGGCGGTGGGCGCGGTAAACAGCATGTTGACGCGATGCCGGCCAACAGCCTCCAGAAGCTTGCCCGGTGCGCCTGCCTCGATGGGCACCGAGGTGCCCAGAAACCGAAACGGAAACAGCACCAGCGCGCCCAGCCCGTAGGTAAAGGCAATCGGCGGCGATCCGCACCACCTGAGGCCCGGCTCCGGCTGCAGTATGTGGCGCGCGAAGCTGTCCGCGGGCGCCAGGATCGCACGATGGTCATGGACGCACCCCTTCGGAACGCCCGTGGTGCCGGAGGTGAAGGCGATGAGGGCCGGCGCATCCGCGCGCCCAACCAGTGGCGCAAATGCGCGCGTGCCCGACGCGGCCAGTTCCTCGAGTTCGCCCGTCCCGGCATCGCCATCGAAAAAGGCGGTCCACGCCAGATGCGGCGCGGCGGCTGCGGCTGGCGCCCAGTCCTCGGCGGTGCGGCTGTCGACAAGCGCATGGCTCACCCGGCCCTTCTCCAGGATGGCGCCGAGCTCGCCCGCGCGCAGCATCGGCATTGTCGATACCGCGATCCCGCCTGCCTTCAGAACCGCGAACCAGCAGGCGATCAGCATCGCCGTGTTGGGTCCGCGCAGCAGCACCCGATTGCCTGGAACCAGCCTGCCTTCGTGCACCAGCACATGCGCGATCCGGTCCGACAGGGTCTTGAGCTCGCCATAGGTCCAGGCACCCGCATCGGTCAGGATCGCAAGACGCGCGCCCTCGCCGGCAGCCACCGCCCGGTCCAGCAGCTCCACTGCGGCATTCATCTGCTCGGGATAACAGAGCTCCGGCAGGTCGAACCGGAAGTCCGGCCATGCGTCAGGTGGCGGCAGGTTGCGCGCCACGAAATCATCTGCCTGCCCGGCCGTGGCCGGAGGCGCGCTGAGCCCTGCCTCCATGACTGGAAGGCTATCGCACAACGCCGCCGCGCCGAAATAGAAAGGACGCCAGCCTCCCATTCCAATATTTATGGGGCGCGCCTTGGAAATCGGCTGCCGGCGCGCGCTCCGCGCGGGCACCGTCAGAGCGTGGAGGAGCAAGGCATGATCGGGTTCACCCTCAGCGACGAGCAGCGCATGTTGCAGCAGACGGCACGCGATTTCGCAGCCGGGGAGATTGCGCCGCTCGTCGCCCGCATCCGGCGCGAGGGCGAGCCCGCAGACCCGTGGCCGCTCGCCCGCCCGCTGTTCGAGGCCGGCGCCGGGCTCGGCTTCACGAAGATTTTCCTGGCCGAAGCCGTCGGCGGAATGGGCGGCTCCTGCCTCGATGCGGCCATCCTTCTGGAGGAGCTCGGCGCCGCCGATGTGGGGGTCGCTGGCGATTTCTTCGCGCTGACGGCGTGCATGCCCCTTCTCGCCCAGCGCGCGGGCGGTGCTGCGGCCGAACATTTCGTTGCCGCCTTCGCCGAAGCTCCGGCGATGCTTCTGGCCGGCGCCCAGTCCGAACCCGATGTTGCCGGCTCGGAGCTGATGATGGCCGGCCCCGACCCGGCGTTCGGCCCGAAGCTCTCCGCACGCAAGGGTCCGGATGGGTGGGTGCTCAACGGCGCGAAATCGGCCTTCATCACCAACGCCGGAGCAGCGGACGCCTTCCTCATCATCGCCCGCACCGATGCCGCCCAGCCGGTCATGTCCGGCCTTTCCATCTTCCACGTGCCGCGCGACACGCCGGGCCTTTCGGTCGGCAGGCGCACCCGGCTGATCGGCTGGCCGCTTTCGAGCCATGCGCCCATCAGCTTTGATGCAGTGCAGCTTCCTCCCGAGGCCCTGATCGGCAGCGAGGGCGGGGCGATCATGGCCTTCGCGTCGGTTCCGGAAATGCCGGTCTGTCTGGCGGCCGCCTTTGTCGGGCTGGCCCGCTCCGCGCGGGATCTCGCGCTCGGCTATGCACAGGATCGGCGCTCCATGGGCCGGCCGATTGCGCAGCACCAGGCGGTTGCGCTGAAGCTTGCCGAAATGGCCGTGAACGTGGAAACCGCGCGCCTCCACGTCTGGCGGGCGGCGGCCCTGTGCGAGACCGACCCGATGCAAGCTGGCATGCTGGCGGCTCCGATGGCCAAGGCCGTGGCCGTCGACATGGCGATCCGCAACGCCGAACTCGCGGTGCAGGTGCTTGGCGGCTATGGCGTCACGGAAGAATATGAGGCTGCGCGCTACCTCAAGGATGCGTGGGTCGGCTGGTCCTGCGACTTTACCCGCGACGTGATCCACCTCGGGATCGCCCAGGCGCTGCTGGGGCCGCCGGCCCCGTGACGGCACACTCAGTCCGCGAAATCCGGCCCCAGCGACCGCAGCACCTGCACCAGTTCCGAGACATGGGCCTTCAGGAGCGCGCGCTCGCGGAAGGTCATGGAGATCTCCGGCTCCAGCCGCGCCATGTCCACCGAAAGGGTGGTGAAATCCGCAGCCCCATCCAGGTCCAGCAGCTGCCGCGGCAGGAACGAGAGATAGTCGGACTGGCGGATCAGCGCCTGCAGATAGCCGGCCGAGTTGGAGACGACCTGCGGTGCGGGCGGATCGAGGCCCCGCTCCATGAACAGCTCGTCGAGCGCCTGCCGCCACTTCTGGCTGGCGGGCGGCAGCGCCCACGGAAAATCGAGCAGCTCCTGCCGCCGCACTGGCCGGCCGGCGAGCGGATGGCCGGCGCGCGCCACGACTTCCAGACGGTCCACCAGCACCACCTCGGTCGTGAACATCGGGTCGGCGATCTTGGGCCAGGCACCCACCATCAGGTCCAGCTCGCCGCGGCGCAGCCGCTCGATCAGCTCTCCGGCGGCGCCCGACCGCACGGTGAGGCGCGCGGCGCTGCCCGCACTGTAAAACCGCTTCACCGCGCCGGGGAGCAGGCTGAACGCCACTGCAGGACCGGCACCCAGCCGGATCAGGCCATCTTCACCCGACCGCCAGCGCCTGGCTTCCGCCTCCATGTCGCGCGCCTGCTGCACCAGGGCGCGGGCACGCGGCAGCAGCGCTTCGCCCAGCGCCGTTAGTACACGGCGGCGGCCCGACCGCTCGAACAGCGCGCCGCCAAACGCCGCCTCAAGCTGGGCAAGGGACTTGGTCGCTGC